>JANPAY010000070.1:0-3698 GCA_031430155.1 Comamonadaceae bacterium | reverse complement strand
CCTGAAGCAGCGCGCCTAGTGATACAAGCGGCGGCCATGGCTAAAGG
This sequence comes from Comamonadaceae bacterium, assembly GCA_031430155.1. Lineage (GTDB taxonomy): Bacteria > Pseudomonadota > Gammaproteobacteria > Burkholderiales > Burkholderiaceae_C > JASGCK01. The sequence goes on along the minus strand of JANPAY010000070.1, from coordinate 3,651 downwards.
CGGCGAAGTATTTGTGCTTGATATGGGCGAGCCTGTCAAAATTTATGATTTAGCCAAGCGCATGATTGAATTATCCGGATTAGCCATTCGCGATATCAATCATCCAAATGGTGATATTGAAATTACGGTGACTGGGCTGCGACCCGGAGAAAAGCTTTATGAAGAATTACTGATTGGTAACCAGCCAAAACCCAGTCAACATGCCAAAATTATGCAAGCCAATGAGGCTCATTTATCTTTGAACGAGTTAAGAATTCATCTTAATGAAATAGAAATAAACTTAAAAAATAATTATTCTTCAAAGATAAAAACTATTCTTGCGCAACTAGTCACTGGCTATAACGTTGATTCAGCTAATGTTGATTGGATTACTAATGAAAATATACGTCTAGAATAGATTAAAATTAGATGTCATTTATTCACGACCAGTTTCAATAAATCATTTAACTTCAAGGAGTATTTCATATGCAAACATTTGAACAAATTCAGCAGCAAATCCTAGATCTTCAAAAACAAGCAGATGCTATGCGCAAGCAAGCAATGGTCGCCGCCATCAAAGAAGTCAAACGTTTAGTGAATTTATACAGCCTTGGCTATGCTGACATCGGCATCACGGTTGGAACTCCTGCAAAAAAAGGTACGGCAGCGCCAAAAGCTAAAACACAAAAATCTGTCAAAGCAACTAAGGGAGCTAAAAAAGCAGCAACAGATAAACGTGCGGCTGTAGCCCCCAAATATCGCGACAACGAAACTGGACAAACTTGGACGGGTCGCGGCAAAGCACCGACTTGGCTGGCTACCAAAATTGCAGCTGGAGCCACCAAAGAATCATTCAAAATTTAAACCTTAAAGCTGGTTATCTTGTCGTTACAAAAGCTACTCAAGCTTAATCATGTTCTGCTTGGGCTTGAAGTCACCAGCAAAAAACGGCTCTTTGAAGAGATCGGTTTTTTGTTTGAGCACACCGTAGGCGTTGCACGTACCAACGTCACTGACAGCTTATTTGCAAGAGAGCGTCTTGGCTCGACTGGTTTGGGCTACGGGGTGGCAATCCCTCATGGTCGAATTAAAGGGCTCAAAGAACCTCAATTGGCAGCTGTACAGCTCAAAGAAGCTATTGGCTTCGATGCTTCCGATGGCGCGCCTGTTCAATTGCTTTTTACTCTGCTTGTTCCAGAAAATGCGACCCAAAAACACTTGGACCTGCTAGCCGAAATTGCTGAATTGCTCAGTGATGAATCGAAGCGTACGGCACTTAAATCGGCCACCGATGTAGCCGCGTTCATAGCGATCGTCAATGCAGGTACTCAAATATGAAGCCCAGCTTTATCAGTGCTGACGAGCTATTTCAGTTTCATAGAAAAGCTTTGAAGTGGGAATGGGTCGCAGGCCAACAAGCCAAAGAGAGGCATTTTGATGAAGTGGCTGTGCGCGCAGCCCGCTCAGCTGCTGATTTAGTAGGTTATCTCAATTACATACACCCTTATCGTGTACAAATTTTAGGGGAACGAGAAGCCGCCTATGTCGGTAGCGCCACCGATCAAGATGCGGAGCGCCGACTAGCCCGTATTGTTGATTTAGAGCCCCCCGCACTTGTTCTATGTGATGGCATTGCGCCTAGCGACAGCTTGCTCAAGCTGTGCAACGATGCACAAATTCCGTTATTTATTTGTACCGATTCTGCCGCTTACGTCATCGACGTACTACGGGCCTATTTGTCGCGTCATTTTGCTGATCGAGATACCGTTCACGGCGTATTTATGGATATTTTGGGGCTTGGTGTGCTCATCACTGGCGAGTCAGGTCTTGGCAAGAGCGAGCTGGGCTTAGAACTCATTTCGCGTGGTCATGGGCTGGTAGCAGACGATGCAGTCGATCTTTTTCGTATTAATCAAACCATTATCGAGGGGCGTTGCCCTGAGTTGCTGCAAAACATGCTCGAGGTACGTGGTATTGGCTTACTCGACATCCGCGCTATCTTTGGTGAAACGGCCGTCCGCAGGCGACTGCGACTGCGGCTGATTGTTCATTTGGTACGTCGTGAAACCATGGAACGCGATTACGATCGCATGCCCGAAGAGCCACTCAGCAGTGACGTTTTGGGCATCCCCATCCGCAAGGTAGTGCTCCAAGTGGTTGCTGGACGCAATATCGCTGTCTTGGTTGAAGCCGCCGTGCGCAATACCATTTTGCAAATGCGCGGCATTAACACTTATGACGAATTCTCTAAGCGGCAACGCGCCTTGATGGACAGCTCTTCTTAGTGCAGTGTGCATACAAGCTAAGCGCATGATCGGCTAGCGTAAAACCTTTCGATTTAGCAATTGCGTGCTGCTTAGCCTCAATGTCAGCGTCAAAGAATTCTTCAACCTTCCCGCAATCTAGGCAAACCAAGTGGTCATGGTGTTGCGTATCTGCCAGTTCATAGACAGCACGTCCTGCCCCACCAGCACCTATGCCACCCGCATCATTGCTGGCAAAGTGATTGCGACTTAATATACCCGCCTGTTCAAACTGAGCAAGCACACGGTAAACTGTCGCTAATCCAATATCTTGGTTATCAGTCATCAAACTACGGTAGACATCTTCTGCACTTAAGTGACGTTGATGGCGTGCACTTTCACTCTGAAATAGTTCCAAAATTTTGAGGCGTGGTGTAGTTGCCTTTAGACCAATGTGCTTTAGGTTTTGCATAGAATGTATTTCTTACTTTTTGTCTTTCACAAGCTTGTGATTCTGCTTCATTCTATGCATCCATTCCCTACTGTTTCTGTTTTTGGTCGTGCATTGGCAATACTTGTCTGCATTGCAGGCGTAGCCGCATGTAGCTATCGCCCAACTATCAGCATACCGAACGCTATCAAGCCCTATAAATCAGAAGTCATACAAGGCAACTTCGTATCCAGCGAGCAAGTCGCTGCACTTCGAGCCGGCATGCCGCGCGCCCAAGTACGTAACATTTTGGGGACACCCTTACTCAATGACGTTTTTCACGCCAACCGATGGGACTATGTCTTCACCATCGAGCGCGACGGTATTGTCTCAAAAGCTCTGAGTCTTACCGTGCACTTCAATGGCGAGCAACTAGCACGCTGGGAAGGAGACGCCATGCCAAGCGAAACAGATTTTGTACAAACCCTCACCTCAGGTCGGAAAATTGGCAAAATACCTCCGCTTACCGCTAGCGACAAAGAACTCGCCGATTTTGCTAGCCGGGAAAACTCAAAAGCAAAAAACTCAGCCGCCAGCAACGAACCTGCTACTGTTAGCAATAAAACATACCCTCCCTTAGAGCCCAACTGATTGCACCATGACAATACAAAAACTCAAAATAGCCGAGAAGTTAAAGGTTGCTGTCGCGGGCAGCTCTGGCCGCATGGGGAAAATGCTCATTGACGCCATCAACGCCTCAGACGATTGCGAACTCGCAGGACAACTCGACATAGGCATCGATATCCATGCCGAACTGCAAAATGCCGACTATCTGATCGACTTCACACGCCCTGAGGGCACGATGGCGCATCTTACCGTCTGCCAAGAACTCAACGTAAAAATGGTGATTGGCACAACGGGTTTTAGCGATGCCGAGAAAGCCGCCATTGCGGCGGCTAGCAAAAACATCGCCATCATGATGGCACCCAACATGAGCGT
>JANPAY010000069.1:0-3300 GCA_031430155.1 Comamonadaceae bacterium | reverse complement strand
ATAATACCCAAAATTGAAATCTTTAGATATACAAGTTACACATTAATGGTTACAACCGCAACGGTAAATTAACAACTAAGTAGTAATTAAAAACATCATTCAAATGAATGAAAAATTCAGTCAAATCAATTACTTGAGCTTATACAGAAGACTTTTAAAAGTTTATTTGAATATATCTTCACAATACTTTTTACGTTTTGCACCACGAATGTGCACCTGGTTTGAATTGTGAAGTTTTGCTGCGGAAAAAACATCCTCCAAATTGAGGCGGAAGCAAAGAAATTTAATCCTCTGAAATCTAATATCCGTAAAACTTAAATGGATATTCGAGACCGCCGTGGGCAATGTCAGGCGTTTGCCCATCTATCAACTCTGCCAACGCCTTGCCCGACCCCGCACCATGCGTCCAGCCCAATGTGCCGTGGCCCGTATTTAAAAAAAGGTTGCTGATTTTGCTGCGCCCAATCATCGGCACGTTGCTAGGCGTCGCAGGGCGCAGCCCTGTCCAAAACTGCGCTTGCGAAGCATCACCCGCGCCTGGAAAGAGTTCTTCGGTGCGCCGCACAATCGCTTCGCAGCGCACACGGTTTAAATCACGGTCATAGCCATTGAACTCTGCTGTGCCAGCAATACGCAGGCGATCACCCAAGCGCGAAAACACCAGCTTGAATTCATCATCCGTCAGCGAGACTTGATGTGCATAGGTTGGGTCTTTCACAGGCATGGTGACCGAATAACCCTTGGCAGGATAAATCGGTAAGTTGATACCGAGCGGCTTGGCATAGAGAGGGCTCAAACTTCCCATCGCCAGCACATAAGCATCGCCGCGGATAGCACGAAAGCGCCCTTCGCTATCGGTAGCTTCGACGTGATCAATCTCACTGCCTGCGCCGCCCTTGTTACGCAGCGCGGTAATGGTGTAGCTCATTAAAAACTCTACGCCCATTTTTTTGCACTGCTCGACCAAACCTCTGGCAAATTGATTGGCATCGCCCGATTCGTCTTCTGCGGTGTACGTCGCTCCTGCTAGCTGCGGGCGGATATGCGCCAGGGCGGGCTCCAACCTCACCGCCTCATCCGCACTAATCACGCGGCGGTCACAGCCCAGCTCGCGCATTTGTGCGGCAGGTGCTTCGGCGGCGTCAAATTCTTTTTGGTTGGTATAGAAGTGCAAAATGCCTTGCGTGCGTTCGTCGTATTGCAAACCAATCGCGCTACGCAGCGCCTGCAAGGTATCGCGGCTATACGTACCAAGCCGCACAATTTGCTCGATGTTGTACTTGGTTTTAGCGGGGGTGCACTCGCGCAAAAATTGCAAGCCCCACAGCCATTGGCGCATGTCCGCACGCAATCTAAAAAGTAATGGTGCGTCTTCTTTGCCCATCCACTTCAAAACCTTAAGTGGTGCGCTGGGGTTGGCCCAAGGCTCGGCATGACTAACGGAAATTTGCCCGCCGTTGGCAAAACTGGTTTCGGCTGCTGGCGTGGCTTGGCGGTCGATCACCACCACATCGTGGCCTTGCTCACGTAAAAAATAAGCGGATGTGACGCCCAGTAAGCCTGCGCCTAGAACAATGACTTTCATAGAGATACTCCAGCACTAAAGCCTTGGAGCCGCTCTTACTGTCCTTGGTACCTGAGAGATTCAGCGCGCGAGAAGTATTCCCTGCGCCTTGCTCCTTCGGTGCGCCCCATTCATTCAACAGTGTGAATGCAGGGCGGCTCTCCAGACGGCATATCAATTAAAAGCAGTACATGAACCTGAGCGTTTATAAGAGATTGCGCCTTCGGTGACAGATCGCTTGTTGACGCGCCTGTGCTCTCCTGCTAAGACTTGATACTAACCCGTGCTCGTGGATAAATTCTGCTTCATATGCACTATCGTGCAACACGCTTAAATCGCCACCGACTCCCGAACCCACGCCCGCGCTTGCTCGGACAAACTCACGCCAAGCCCAAGGTTTGTGGGCACCATCATGCGACCACCTTTCACTTCTAAGCGCTCATTGAAGAGAGGCTCTAACCACTCGAAGTGCTCGACCCATGGCTCAGTCGGGTACGCGGCAGCTAAGTGAATGTGTAGCTCCATTGCAAAGTGCGGCGCCAACATCACGCCAGCATGTTCGGCCTGCGCAGCCACTTTGAGATACGGCGTGATACCGCCCACACGCGGCGCGTCAGGCATCAGGTAATCACAGGATTTGTGGCGAATGAGATCGAAATGCTCACGGCTTGAGGTCAGCATTTCACCCGTGGCAATCGGCGTATCAAATTGCGCAGCAAGTGCAGCGTGACCCTCATAGTCATACGCATCCAATGGCTCTTCAATCCAAATCAAATTAAACGGCTCAAAGGCACGGCACATGCGCTGCGCCGTCGGTCTATCCCACTGTTGGTTCGCGTCCACCATGATGGGGACGTGTGCGCCCAAGGCCTCACGCACGGCGCTCACGCGCTCAATGTCTTTGGCCGTATCGGGCTGTCCTACTTTGAGCTTGATGCCGCCAATGCCGCGTGCAATGGAGGCTTTGGCGTTGACGATCAGTTGATCGAGTGGGGTGTGCAAAAAACCGCCCGAGGTGTTGTAGCAACGCACGGAATCGCGATACGATCCCAACAGCTTTGCCAGCGACAGCCCTGCACGCTTGGCCTTCAAGTCCCACAGCGTCACGTCAAACGCACCAATCGCCTGCGTCGAAATGCCGCTGCGCCCAACCGACGCGCCCGCCCAGCACAGCTTGTCCCAGCATTTGGCAATGTCGCTTGGGTTCTCGCCAATGAGTGCGGGAGCAATTTCCTTGGCATGGGCAAATTGCCCAGGACCGCCTGCACGTTTGGAGTAGCTAAAACCCAGTCCCTCGTGTCCATCGGCAGTTTGAATTTCGACAAACAGCATGGCGATTTCCGTCATGGGTTTTTGCCTGCCCGTCAGCACCTTGGCGTCACTAATGGGATTCGCCAGCGGGAGGTAACAAGACGAAATTTTGATGTGTTTGATGGTGTCGTTGTTTGTGTTCATATTTTTGATTAAGTCACTGGTGCAGGATTAAAAAGAACCAGCGCGTTGTGTAGCTTCCAATGCTCGGCCCATGTTTTTTTGCGACCGCTGGCCACGTCTAGCATCAGGTGAAACATCTCCCAGCCCACGTCCGCTATGGTCTTTCTGCCGTCTATAATCGTGCCGTCGTTGATATCCATCAGGTCGTGCAAGCGCTTGGCTAAGTCGGTACGTGTCGATACTTTGATGACGGGCACTGACGCCATGCCATATGGCTTACCGCTTCCCGTGGTGAAGACGTG
>JANPAY010000068.1:0-6227 GCA_031430155.1 Comamonadaceae bacterium | reverse complement strand
AGTTCAGATTTTTAGATTTGATGTATCCGCACTTGATGAACCTCAAGAAGAAACGTGACTTTATTTTGTGCGGCGACATCAATATTGCGCATCAAAACATCGATTTGAAGAATTGGAAGAGCAACCAAAAGAACAGCGGCTTTACGCCTGAAGAGCGGGCTTGGATGACAAAGCTCACCACAGACGGAGGTATTGTTGACACTTATCGTCAGCTAGAGCCGACCGCAACAGACGAAGCCTACACGTGGTGGAGCAATCGTGGTCAGGCCTACGCTAACAATGTCGGATGGCGACTCGACTATCACCTCGCCACGCCGGAGCTAGCAAGGCTTGCGAAAACGGTGAGCATTTACAAAGACGAGAAGTTTTCTGATCACGCCCCTATTACGATTCAATACGATTTCAAACTTTAAACACCCATGAATCCTCGCACACAGCACACACACATCGCTGGCCCTGTTGGCCAGCTGCAAATCCAAATCGACGAAGCCGACGCTAACGTTCCTTTCAAAGGCACTGCCATTACCGCGCATCCCAATCCAGTGCAAGGCGGAACAATGGACAACAAAGTGGTGCAGACCCTTGCCAAAGCCTTTGTGGCTATGGGCTGGCGGTCGATTCGCTTTAACTACCGTGGTGTGGGAACAAGCGCGGGCGAGTTTGCCAACGGCATTGGCGAGACGGCTGATTTGCTGGCGGTTATCAGCGAGTACGCGCCCACAGGCAACCTCGCTTTGGCAGGCTTCTCATTTGGCACATTTTGTGTCACTCACGCCCTGCACGCCTTGGCGGCGAATGGTCGCAATTTAGATGCGGACGTGCAGCGCATCGCTTTGATTGGCTCTGCCGCAGGAAAGTTCGAGCTTGCGCCCATCGCACAAGAGCTGCATAACCGCACATTCGTTCTCCACGCCGAAGCCGACGATGTCGTTGAGCTCTGTGCCGTGATGGACTGGGCACGCCCGCAAAGCTTGCCCGTCACGGTGGTGCCTGCGGGCTCGCACTTCTTTCATGGACAATTGCCGCTTCTCAAAAATCTCTTACTACGTCACCTCGCATGAAATATTGGTTATCTCTTCTAGCAACACTTGCTATCACGTCGTTCGCTCAAAGCCCTGTCCCTCCCGAAATTGAATCACGTGCGTATCTGCTTGTCGATATGACGGCCAATCAAGTGCTCGCGGCAAAAGGTGCCGATCAGCCCGTAGAACCTGCATCGCTCACCAAGCTGATGACGGCATACCTTGCGTTTGATGCGCTGAAAACGAAGAAGCTCACCCTAGACCAACGCCTATCTGTCAGCGTGCGCGCTTGGAAGATGGAAGGCTCAAGCATGTTCATCGACCCCAAGATGAGTGTGCGCGTGGAGGACTTGCTCAAAGGACTCATCGTGCAGTCGGGCAATGATGCGGCCATTGCGATTGCCGAAGGCGTAGGCGGCTCGGTGGAACGCTTTGTAGAGATGATGAATGAACGCGCCAAGCTGCTTGGCATGACGCACACCAGCTACAAAAATCCCGAAGGCCTTACTGTTGCTGGACACATAACGACAGCACAAGATCTTGCGATTTTGGCAACCCGTTTGATGAACGATTTCCCTGAATACATTGGCTACTACGCGATTCAAAAATTCAGGCTAGAAGGCTCACCCAAGTCCAATGACACGAACCGTAACAAACTGTTATTTCGTGATTCAAGCAAAACAGGCTTCGTCGTGGATGGCCTCAAGACAGGTCATACCGATGCGGCGGGTTATTGCTTTGTCGTCACGTCCAAACGCGCGGATAGCAAAGTCGGTGAGCGCCGCTTGTTGGCTATTTTGCTTGGCACGCAAAGTGAAATTGCTCGCGCCAATGAAGGTGAAAAACTGTTGGTTTGGGGCTACAACGCATTTGAATCCATGAAGCTGTTTGATGCCAACGCCGTCATCGCCACGCCGCATGTTTGGAAGGGAACGAGTAGCGAAGTAAAGTTGGGGCTATCCAGCGGCAGGTCACTCGTGGTGTCCGTGCCAACAGGCACAGCGCCCGCGCAAGTGACGAGTCAAATTGCCCGCCCAGATCCACTGGTTGCACCGTTTACTGCAGGGCAAAACGTTGCCACACTCAAGGTGCTGATTAATAATCAAGCTTGGCAATCGATACCAGTGCAAGCCATGCAGGACGTGGCTTTGGCTGGATGGTTTGGGCGTACGCTAGACGGCGTGCGGATGATTTTTAAGTAACTTACTCTGCCTTGATATTGTTGTCTTTAACAACCTTATCCCAGATCACCATTTGAGCGTCGATAAAAGTTTTGGCTTGTGCAGACGTACCGCCCACAATATCAATACCTTGCTGGTCTAGCTTTTTAGCGACCTCAGCATTTTTTAAAATCTTATTGATTTCTTCATTCATCCGTCGAACGATCTCGGGCGGTGTCTTAGCAGACGCCACCATCGCCCACCATGCGGGGGCTTCAAACCCAGCATAACCCGACTCTGCAACGGTAGGCACATCGGGTAGATCGGGTGAGCGTTTGGAGGTTGTGACCACCAAGGGGCGCAGCTTCTTGTTATCAATATGCGGCTTGGTCACAAAGACTGAACCAATCGACAGCGGCACGTGGCCGGCAATAGCGTCACTCATGAGCGGGCCGCCACCACGGTAAGGAATGTGCTGCCAATCTAAGCCGCTAGATTTGCCTATCAAAGTCATTGCTAAATGCCCCAAACTGCCCGAACCAATCGAGCCGTAGCTGACATTCTTTTTGGCTTTTGCGGCAGCCACCACATCCGCAAAGGTTTTAAAGTCTGAGCCAATCGGCGTTGCCAAAACCATGGCAGATTTGCCGATCAAGATGACATCAACCAAGTCGCGCCTAGTATCAAACGATAGATTGGGAATCAAGCTTGGGTTGACCGCATGCGTATCGAACACCACGCCGAAGGTGTAACCGTCTGCTGGCGCTTGCGCCACTTGCGCCGTACCAATAGCACCTGATGCACCGCCTTTGTTCTCCACAATCACAGTTTGTCCAAGCGCCAGTTGCAACGGCACTTGCAGCACACGCGCCACTTGATCAACCGAGCCGCCTGGTGGGAAGACCACAACGAGTTTGATGGGTTGCTTGGTCGGCCATGCCTGCGCAAAAACCAAAAGTGGTGAGAATGCGACGAGCGCAAAAAGTGTGCAAAGTTTTTTCATCAATAAACCCTCTTATTTAGATCATGAATGCCAGCGTGACATCCATAGATTCAGTTGGCAATTTTTTAAAGCCAGATCTGGCATACCGCTGCAAACGTCCGGCCAACAAGGCTGTGAGTGCAGAAGCACGTGCGTTGGCATCCGCTGTCGGGGTGCTAGAGGTGGCGTATATATCGCGCATGGCCTGCTTGAAGCTAGACTCAATTTTGTCAAAGAACTGATTCATACGCGTTTGCAAACGCTCGTGCTCGAACACCAGCGCATCGCCCACCATGACGCGCGTCATGCCGGGGTTTTTTTCACCAAAGGTGAGCACCATCGTCGCGATTTGTTTGCACTGCAAAGCAGGATTCGTTTCGCGCTCGGTAATTTGATTAATCAACCCAAACACCGAGGACTCGATGAACTCGATCAAACCCTCAAACATTTGAGCCTTGCTAGCGAAGTGTCGATAGAGCGCCGCTTCCGACACCTCTAAGCGTTTTGCCAGCAGTGCCGTCGTGATGCGCTCGCCACCGGGCGTTTGAAGCATGTGCGCCAGCGTTTGCAAAATTTGAACGCGGCGCTCGCCAGGCGCTGGGCGAGATTTGGGAGTAGTGGTAGGAGTTTGATCGTCGGTCATGCTGAGATTATCAATTAAAGCCCGGGCTAGATTGCCGCGCCATTTTCGGTGAGAACCACATCCAGCGGCATATCGTGCTCTTGTGGTTCGAAGTCACATCTGGCGCAATCAAACGCCAAACCAACCGTATACGGACGCGGCGTCAGGCTTGCCAAGGTGCGGTCATAAAACCCGCCACCATAGCCCAGTCGATAAGACTTGCCGCCATTCACAGTAAAGCCTACACAAGGCACAAAGAGCAAGCTTGGCGTAATCACGTCGGTGTCTTTTGGTTTGGGAATGTCGTAGGCATCCAGCTCCATTTCGCAGCCGGGATACCACACATGAAACTTGAGCTGCATGGTGGTTTTATTGACAACGGGAAGCCCAATTCTGCGTGGTTGCGGCAGACCGATGAGCTCGCCATCTTCCTTCCAGCGGTGCAGCGCAGGCAACGGGTCAAATTCGCCTTTAATCGGCCAATACGCACCAATCACGCTGTCCGTGCGACCCATGAGCCACATCCGCATGCTTTGCGTGAGCGCATCAATACGAGCGAGTTTGTCGCTTAAATTTTCACGTTTGGCGACAAGTTCTTTGCGTAGCTGTTGTTTATCCATGTGGTCGTACCGATAATCGAGGGCATGAAATTTAAAAGAATGATTACAACATGCCTTGCCCTCGCTAGCATGACCCTCTGTGCCGCATGGGCACAAAATACAGTGCAAGATGGTGTCTTATTAGATATGGGCGTCGCATTCAAAAAAAATGATTCAAAGGCGCTTGCCAAGCTACTGCCCAAAGCTAAAGGCCATCCGCTGGAATCCTGGGCGGCTTACTGGACGCTGAAAGCTAGGCTAGAAGATGCCGCGCAGCCCGAGTTGGATGCCTACTACAAGCGCTTTGCCGGTACGTACACCGAAGATCGACTCCGCGCCGATTGGTTGCTTTTGCTTGGTAAAAACCAAGATTGGAGCGGCTTTGCAGCCAACTTACCCGCGTACCGCATGGGTGACGATAAGGACATTCAGTGCTATGCCAATCGTGAGGATGCAGCGCTTGTCGAGCGCCTATGGATGAGCCAAAAAGAAGTGAAGTCTGGTTGCGGCCAAATCGCTGAAGCTTTAACCACTGCAGGCAAAATACTACCCATTGTGTCGTGGCGCAAAAACTACAGGCCGCGCTCGGGAGCAGACTTACCTAGAGATTTCGAGTCATTCGATACGCTACAAAAGAATTGGGCGCTCGGATTTGCCGGGCGCGCCTTGGCGCAGAATCTTGATCTATCTGCACTCGATCCATTTTCAAAAATCACGGCCACTGCTGATATCTCTGACGACATGTTGGGATGGTGGGCGCGGGTTGCTTTGCGCGCACAGGATTGGAAGTTAGTTGAGCGCGTCATCACTGCCATGAGCGACAATGCCCGGCAAGATCCCGTTTGGATTGACTGGCTAACCAAAGCGCGACAGGCCAATCGCAACAAGGCTTCGCAGGCCACTGTGCTCGCAACACCAATCCCCGCCTTGCCTAGCAGCGAGGCCATCCGCGCGGCCAGAGCCAATGTTGGCTTGCAGCGTGCGCTGTATGCCATACGAATCGGCCTGCGTTCAGAAGGCGTACGCGAATGGAATTACGAGGTCAACTTGGCTAAAGGCTCCTTGAGCGACGAGGAGCGCCTAGGCGCAGCCGCCATTGCTTGCGAAGTGGAAGTTTGGGATCGCTGCATCAATACCTCCGAGCGCACCACCCGCGTCGTCAATTGGACGCAGCGCTATCCCACACCGCACCGCGAAACGCTGGTGGCTCAAGCCAAAGAAACCGGCATCGATCCTGCATTTGTGTACGGGCTGATCCGCCAAGAGTCACGCTTTGTGACGGATGCCAAATCCCACGTGGGCGCATCGGGACTGATGCAACTCATGCCCGCTACGGCGCGCTGGACGGCCAAACGCGTCGGACTCACAAACTATACGCAAAGCCAAATTCATAACATTGAGACTAATTTATTGCTAGGCGTGTCTTATCTCAAGTATGTGCTCGATGAAAACGATGGCAACGCTGCCTACGCCGCCGCCGCCTACAACGCAGGGCCGCACCGCGTCAAAACTTGGCGCGCGGCAATGGAAAACGACCCAGCTGCCAAAATCGCCGATAAAACGCTCGCTTTAGCAGTTTGGGCAGAAAATATCCCTTTTTCTGAAACTCGCGACTACGTCAAAAAAGTGGCTGCTAACACGGAAGCTTACCGACGGGTCTTATCTGCGCCGTAAGTGTGCCCTTACAAGCAACTTACCAGTTAAGCCCTTTACAATACAAATAACGCACAAGCGCCTAAATTTGTGGCAACTTAGTGGATTTTCATTGTCTACAATGTCCGTCCAATATCTGCAGTTGCCACTCAGGATTGGTTTCACAGGGCGCGTCACATCAAATGGACG
>JANPAY010000067.1:0-6236 GCA_031430155.1 Comamonadaceae bacterium | reverse complement strand
GTGGCGATGTTGCCGCCAATCACTTCAATGTGTGGAAAGTTAAGTTTCACCCAGCGCACGCGGTCAATCACGCCAGCGCTGTGTCCATGGGCTGTATCGACCACAATCGCGTCGCAGCCAGCACGAGATAAGGCTTCCACGCGTTCCTCGGTGTCCGCGCCCACGCCCACAGCCGCGCCTACGCGCAAGTGCCCCGCTGCATCACGCGCGGCATTTGGGAAATTAGTTTGTTTGGTAATGTCTTTCACGGTAATCAGTCCGCGCAGTTCAAACGCATCGTTCACCACCAACAGGCGCTCCAGCTTGTGTTTATTGAGCAAAGCCTTTGCACTCTCATGGCTTGCGCCCTCAGGCATCGTGACCAAACGCTCGCGCGGCGTCATGATGCTAGCTATCGTTTCGTCCATGCGTGTTTCAAAACGCAAATCACGGCTAGTCACAATCCCGACCACTTTGCCGCCGTCGCAGACGGGGAAGCCTGATATGCCCATAGATTCGCTCATGGCGAGCACTTGGCGCACGGTGTGCTGGGGCGTAATCACCACAGGGTCGCGCAGCACGCCCGACTCAAAGCGCTTGACCTTAGCCACTTGCGCGGCTTGCTGAGCAGGCGTGAGATTCTTGTGGATGATGCCGATGCCACCTTCTTGCGCCATAGCTATGGCAAGGCGAGCTTCCGTCACGGTGTCCATCGCCGCCGAGACGAGTGGCAAATTAAGGCGAATGCCGCGGGTAAATTGAGTGGATAACTGAGTGTCTTTGGGCAGTACGTTTGAGTACGCTGGGATCAAGAGCACATCGTCGAAGGTAAGGGCTGAACCTAAAAGACGCATTTGAAAACTCCAAAGCGGCAATTATAGAAACTTGCGCACGAGGGCTGTATACGAAGCGGACTATTGCCCAATAAAGTTAGCCAGATCATTCGGCAATTCCGCAAAAATCGTCATCGCCTCGCCCGTACTGGGGTGCGCCACCTGCAAACGCCAAGCGTGAAGAAACATGCGCTTGAGTCCTAACTTTGCAAGCTGTTTGTTCTTCTCAAAATCACCGTATTTATCGTCACCCGCAATCACATGACCGACGCTTTGCAGGTGGACTCGGATTTGATGGGTGCGGCCTGTTTTGATGGTGACTTCTAGCAAGGTCGTGGGTTCACCCCCTCTCCCTAGCCCTCTCCCACTAGGGGCGAGGGGATCGAAGACCTCGCGCACTTTGACCAGCGTCACAGATTTCATCCCGTTCGGATCATCCTTAGCCACGACTTTGACGCGGCGCTCTTCGTTCGAGTCTAAAAATTTATGCAACGGCGCATCAATCACCTTCTTGTTGCTGGGGTAGTTACCCAGTACGAGCGCCAGATACGTTTTGCCTGTTTCACGCTCTTTAAACTGCGCTTGCAGATTCGTGAGTGCGCTTCGGCGTTTGGCAATGAGCAGCACGCCCGAAGTTTCACGGTCTAATCTGTGTACCAGCTCTAAAAATTTCGCCTCTGGCCGTGCTCGGCGCAGTTGCTCAATCACGCCAAAGCTCACACCCGATCCGCCATGCACTGCTGTGCCCGAGGGTTTGTCAATCGCGATGAAGTAGTCGTCTTCAAACAGGATGGGGAATTCTTTTCCTGGTGCTGGCTTGTCTATCTTTTGTTGGATAGAGTCGGATACCCGAACAGGTGGAACACGGATGATGTCGCCAAAAGCAACTTTTGTACTGCTGTCGGCGCGACCTTTGTTGATGCGAACTTCGCCGCTTCTAATAATACGGTGAACGTGCGTTTTGGGTACGCCCTTTAGGATTTTGAAGAGGAAGTTGTCTAGCCGTTGGCCTTCGCTGCCTTCGTCAATCGTGAGGTTTTGGACGCTGGCTTTAAGCGGTTCGTTCATCTTTAGCACTAGGTAATACGGAGAGGACTGTCAAGGTAACGACTGGAAAGCAAGCCAGCAAGAGGAGCGAATTCTCAAAACCAATCGACTTGACCACAGGGCCAATCAAAAACACGCAAAGCGAGCTAATAGCAAATGACACGCCTAGTCGAATGCCTGACACACGCGAACGCATGCGGTCATCCACGTACCTTGCAATCATCACATCGGTAAACGGAATCGCACCAAAAATAAACAGCATGACGCCGGTGATGGCAATAAAAAGCCACCAACCCTGTGCAACCGAGGCCAAAATGAGGAGCGGAATTTGCATCAAAACCATGCTCATAAAAAATGGCTTTAGCGCAAAGCGATTGACCAAATTACCGACAACCACCTGCGCAATCGAGGCTATAGCGTAGACCACGGCAAGCAGCATTCCAAGCTGGGTAGGGTCTTGCATGATGCCTTGGAAGCGCTCGTGCAGTAACCGTCCATTACTGTTGGTGGTGAAGTTAAATAAAACGCTACTAGTAATGGCGGCCGCGGTCATCACCAGCATGGCGCGTGCCATTAGCTTGGGAGATAGTGTTACTTTTGCGCCACCAGTACGTTTGGCTGGCGCTTCTTGCTCGGTAGGGCACAGCTTGGCAAATAGGACGCCGAAGGCGATGCACAGCAACCCGGGCACCATAAAGGCTGCACGCCAGCCCCACGCCTGAATCAAAAATCCCGTGGATAGGGCAGCGAGGGCAACGCCTAAATTGCCGCAAAGGCCGTTAAAACCAATCGTAGCGCCAGCATTGCCGGTGCGCTCCATCAGCATAGGAATGCCTACTGGGTGATAAATGGAGGCAAAAGCGCCAATCAAGGTCAGGCATGCGGCTAACTGCCAAGCGTTTTGTGCGAACGAGGTGAGCAGCGCCGACGCACCGATTCCACCAAAAAATACCAGCATCATGCTACGGCGCCCCCATAAATCTCCTAGCCTGCCAGACGGTAGCGAACCTAGGCCGAACAAAAAGAAGGCGCCTGCGCCGTAGGGCATCAAGTCCTCCCATTTGGCAAAGCCAAAATCCAGTGCAATCGTTGATACGGCCGCTGCAAAAATCAATAAAAACAAATGATCGAAGGCATGGGCAATGTTCAGGAGCGCTTTAACGGATGCAGGGTGATCGAGAGCAGTAGTCATATTATTTTTCTAAAACGAGGCGCAGTTCGGTTCTTGGCAAGGGCTGCAAACGGATTGCAATGAGTCGCCCTTCTGCAAGCCTTGTCAGATCAACCTCCCAGCCAAGGGATGCCTCTAAAGCTTTATCCTGCTTGCCTTGCAGCCAATCGAACAAATTAGAAACGGGAATATCCGCTCCCGTCACTTGGTACAAAGCAGTCGCTAAATCTGGAAAATTACGTCCCATTTTTCCATCGCTGATCGTGGCAAAGTCTCTGCCCCACACAACTTCAGCCGCCTTTCCGCCTAGCGGTGTGAAGAGGTTGAGCTGCCCAGCTAGCGCATTGCCCACGAGCGTAAACCCCGCTGATGTTTGCTGTACGGGATCGCGTTCCACCTTGATGCTGAGACGCCCTGCCCACTGTGGCTGCTCGCTTGGCGGTAGCGTAGGAGGCGCTGCGCAGGCCACAAGCAGTGCGGCAAAGCCAACAAAAAACAAGCGCATCTAGAGCTTGACTCCAAGGCGCTTTAAAGTTTCAAGTAACGTGGGGTTGTCGGCGTTGATGTGTTGCGCATCTTTAAACGCTTTGACGGCTTCATCCTTGCGATTCATTTGCCACAGCACCTCGCCCATATGTGCGCCAATTTCGGCATCAGCACGTGTTTTATAGGCGTTTTGAAACGTTTTGAGTGACTCGTCCAAGCGCCCCATGCGATACAGTGCCCATGCCAAACTGTCCACGATGTAGGGATCGTTCGGCGTGATGACGAGTGCGCGTTCGATCAGAGCTTTGGCTTCTTCTAAGCGCACACCGCGGTCGGCTAGTGAGTAGCCAAGGGCGTTGTAGGCCACGGCGCTATTGGGTTGGAGTGCGATCACTTGATTGAGTAGTGCTTCCATTTGCGTGAAGTTTTTCGCTTTTTCATGCAAAGTCGATAGCTCGTACATCAAGTCCGTGTCTTTTGGATCATCCGCTAGCGCTTTGTCTAAAAATTGGATGGCCTCGGGTAGCTGCCCGTAGTCACGCATCAGGCTGACTTCTGCCATTAATTTGGCACGAGACTGTAGGGTGGTTTGCTCAGGGAGTTGTTGAATGAGGCTTCGCGCCTCAGTCACTTTGCCTTGCTTGGCAAGAATGGAGGAGCGGCGCAGTTGCGCGGCAAGGCGCTCTTTGTCATCCTCAATTTTGCTGAGCCAGCTTTGCGCCGCGCTGTAGTCTTTGCGGTTTTCAGCTAATTGCGCAAGCCCCAAATAGGCTTGTACGCGACCTGCATGGTTGGTCGGTAGATTTATTTTTTCAGCTAATCGCAAGAATTGATGAAACGATTTGTCTGCCGCTGCAAACTGATTTTCTTGCAGTTCCAGTGCACCCTGAAGGAGCCAGCCATCGATGGAAGCAGGGTATTCGGCTGTGAGAAGGTGTAGCTGCGCTAGCGCATCGTTGTAACGAGCGGCATCTAATTGCGAGCGAGCGAGCGTAATCCGTGCCGCCGCTTTAGTAGCGGGCATCGACACAGTTGCGGTGACATAAGGCTCCAAAATTTTGATGAGCTCGTTGGTCGATGCTTGCTTGTCTGGGATTTGCGAGAAATATTGTGTCAGACTAATGATCACACCTGCGCGATCAGTCTCGGGCGTCAGTTCTAAAAATTTGCGCAGTGGAGGCAAGGCATTGGCATATTGCCTTTGCGCATAGTTGATTTGGAACAAATAATTGTGCGCCAGCGCCGATGCGGGTATCAGGCGAATCCACTCAAACGCGATGTTGCGGGCTGTATCGCCATCGCGGACTTCCAGCGGCAAACGCGTGGCACGTTCAAACAATTGATCGGTCGGTGTTTTGCGCGCGATCTCTAAATAAATGTTCATTGCCTCGCCAGGTTCACCGTCAATACGGGCAAGCTCGGCAATCAGGATGCCATAAAAAGTCTCAGCATCCATATTGCTGTTATCCGCATCGGCTCGTTTGGGCGATTGCGCAAAAACGGTTGTGGCTAATAGGAGCAGACCAAAAATAAAATATTTCATAGGGGACATGATAATTCAAGGATGCCCGAATTACCCGAAGTTGAAGTCACCCGTCTCTCGTTTGCAGATCGCATTGCGGGCGCCCGCATTTTGGCCGTGCGCATGGGTAAACCCCTTCGCTGGCCACTTTTCTTTGCGCCAGGGCATAGTCCACATGACTTAGTGGGCAGAACGGTGATCGAAGTTCGTAGGCGCGGCAAATATCTATTGCTCGATATGAGCGAGGGGATGCTGCTCGTTCATCTGGGCATGTCGGGGCGCTTGGTGTTCTCGGGCAATGCCTTGCCACCCGCTGGCGCGCACGATCATTTTGATTTGCAATCCACCCAAGGCACGCTTCGTCTGCATGACCCGCGCCGCTTTGGCGCTGTGGTGTACGCCGAATCGGAAAATGCGCCGATGGCGCAAAAGTTGCTGGGCAATTTGGGTGTCGAGCCGTTTGGCGATACTTTCACCACAGATTATTTTTATAAAAGCATCCATCAACGCAAAAGCCCAATTAAACAGGTGCTGCTCTCTGGGCAGCCTGTGGTGGGGGTTGGCAACATCTATGCTTCAGAAGCCTTATTCCATGCGGCTTTGCGACCACAAACTTTGGCAAGCCGCGTCAGCAGGCCTCGGGCCGACAAGCTGCATACCGCGATTTTGCGTGTGCTGCAAAATGCGCTCGATTTAGGCGGCTCCACCTTGCGTGACTTTGCCAATGCGCATGGCGAGGACGGGCACTTTCAACTGCAGGCGGCGGTGTATGACCGTGCGGGTTTGCCATGCCATGTCTGCGAAGCGCCAATTAAAACGATTCGCCAAGGGCAGCGCTCGACGTTTTATTGCGCCAGCTGCCAGCGTCCGTGATAATCACGCCTTCTATGTCCACCCCTCATTCTGTCCTTCGCCCCGACTCATTGGCTAGTCCTGCCACCATGCAGTCCCAGTTTGATCAGCACCAGCTGTGGTGCGTAGGGTTTGCTAAGCGCTTGACGGCATTGGCGGAGTGGCTAGAGAAAAATAAGTTGGCTGATGCGGCAGCGTATGCCGAGGTCAATCGGCTGCGCTATCAACTCTCCAGCCAGCAAGTGATGGTGGCGGTGATTGCCGAGTTTTCGCGCGGGAAGTCTGAGCTGATTAATGCGCTGTTTTTTGCGCATTACGGCCGGCGCATCATGCCCGCAGGCGCTGG
>JANPAY010000066.1:0-2132 GCA_031430155.1 Comamonadaceae bacterium | reverse complement strand
AAACGGGGCAACTGCCCAAGATGTTAGACCACGCTGCCAAGCAACTCGGCAACGATGTGCAGCGCCGCGCGATGGCGCTGGCAACCATCTTAGAGCCGCTCTTGATTGTGGTGATGGGCGTGGTGGTGCTCCTCATCGTGCTGGCGGTGCTTCTCCCCATCATCCAAATGAATCAGTTTATGAAATGACAGGCAGCATGAAAAAACTAGTGGTGGCCATCTCTAGCCGAGCGCTCTTTGATTTTGAAGCGGAGAACACCGTCTTTGAAAATCACAATGACAAAGCCTATATGCGCTTGCAGTTAGATAAGCTGGAAGAGCCTGCCAAGCCTGGCGTAGCGTTTTCATTGGTCAAAAAGCTGTTGTCGTTTAACCAAGCCGAAGATGGCTCACCGCTGGCCGAGCCGCGTGTGGAAGTCGTCATCTTGTCGCGCAACGATCCTGTGTCTGGGATGCGCGTGTTTCGCTCGGCGCAACACTATGGACTCAACATCCAACGCGGCACGTTTACCAAAGGCGAAGCGCCGTGGCGTTATCTAAAGCCACTGCACGCCAATCTTTTTCTATCAGTCAATCTTGATGATGTTCGCGCCGCACTCAATGCAGGTGTGCCTGCCGCGCAGGTGTACCCACTGTCTAAACTGGCGAGTGCTGCGCATCCACTAGAAGTACGCATTGCTTTTGACGGCGACGCCGTGCTGTTCTCCGATGAGGCTGAAACCATCTTTCAAGCCGAGGGGTTGGCTGCGTTTCAAAAGCACGAAAAAGCAAAGGCCTTGCAGCCCTTGTCTGCTGGGCCTTTCAAGCCACTCTTAGAGGCGCTTCATCATTTGCAAGCTGTGGGCAACAAGCACATGCGGCTACGCACCGCACTCGTGACGGCACGCAGCGCACCGGCACACGAACGTGCGATTCGCACCTTGATGAGTTGGAATATCGAAGTCGATGAGGCGATGTTTTTAGGCGGCCTAGCCAAGGGCGAATTTTTACGCGAGTTTGAGCCTGATTTTTTCTTTGACGATCAAACCCGTCACGTGACGGCGGCTTCTGAACATGTGCCCTCAGGCCATGTGGCTAGCGGCATTACGAATAACGTCAACCAAAGCAAATAGCCCACGTTGTGAAGAGGTGTTTATATTTTTACAGGAAGCACATCATGAAAACAACAATCACTTTAGCTACAGTTTTATTTGCCGCAGTGCTGGCGCTGCCTATAGCCAGTTTTGCGCAGGCTACCAAGGTGGGCTCCGATATCGTTGGAGCACCTGGTAGCAAGCCGCGTGCAAGCGCCAATGCTCGAATCAACAAGTTAGACACTAACCAAGATGGCATGATTAGCCGTGCTGAAGCTGCTGGCAATCCCAAGCTGGTCAAGGCATTCAACCGCATTGACGTCAATAAAGACGATCAGCTGTCGCGTGATGAATTGATGGCATTTAGAGAAAAAGCCAAAGCAGCGCATGCCGCTAAAAAAGGAACGACCGCCCCAGCTAACTAGCTTTGTATTTGTCCCAACCCTTGCCTCGTAAGTCGCAAGCTGGGCAAGCGGTTTTGACTCCCAGTTCGCAACCATAGCCCCAATCATGGCGATGCACGCGATCACCCAAATAGCAGGTGTGCGTGTGCTCCACAATCAAGTCCACCAAGGCTTTGCCGCCCAAGTCTTCAGCCAGCTGCCATGTCTCGGCTTTATCAATCCACATCAGCGGCGTCTCGATTAAGAAGCGTTTGTCCATGCCGAGTGACAGCGCAATTTGCATCGCCTTCATGGTGTCATCGCGGCAATCGGGGTAGCCCGAAAAATCGGTTTCGCACACGCCCGTCACAATCACTTGCAAGCCGCGCCTGTATGCCAGTGCCGCCGCAAACGTGAGGAATAGTAAGTTGCGCCCTGGCACAAACGTATTGGGCAAACCAGAGGCTTCCATCTCAAACGCCACATCGCGCGTAAGCGAGCAATCGCTGATTTGTCCCAGCAGTGCCATATCAAACTGATGGTCTTCGCCCAGTTTTGAAGCCCACTCGGGGAACTGTCGTTTGATCTCTGCAAGCACGGTCAAGCGGCATTCCAGCTCTACGCGGTGGCGCTGACCGTAATCGAACGCGAGTGTCTCCACTCGGTCATATTTGGAG
>JANPAY010000065.1:0-4739 GCA_031430155.1 Comamonadaceae bacterium | reverse complement strand
ACGTGGTGCGCCTCATGGAGTGAATCCAGCTTGGTAGTTAAAGTCTCCACCGCCATTTGAATACCGCGAGGTTGGTCGATTGAACACTGCTCGCTGATCGATAAATGCATGGAGAGATGCAGAAACGGATTGGTGCGCCCGGCATTCACGGTGTAGTCTCGCGCCACGGCCGCTTCTGGATCACTCAGATCGTTGTGATATTCGGGATGCTCGGCAATCCAAAGCGCGGCAATGGTCTCGATGCCGTCCATTGTTTCTTTGATTAGCCACTTGCTATAGACCGCGCAAAAGAAGCGCCGCACATCGGATTGAGAGGGATTGAACATGTGCTCAATTATCTAGTCTGAACGACCTGCCCCGTTTTCGCGGAGTGAACAATCGCTTCGGTGATCTTCAAGTTTTGCATCCCATCTAACGCACTCACTAAGGGTGTTGTCTCGTCACGTACGACTTTACCGAAGTGCTCCATTTGATGTGCAATCGGGTCACTGCGATGCATGTCCACTACGCCCACATCAAATGGTTTCCACCATGAGCGATCCTCGTTCCTAGCATATGACTTCATGCGCATTGTAGGGATGGACAGTGAGCCATGCGTACCTGCAACGGTGTAACAGTCTTCGTCATCGTAGCTTGGGTAGGCGGTGTTTTCTTGACTGGTTTGTTCCCAGCTCTTAGCGCTTGCAGCCGTGTCAGATAGTAAGAAAGTTCCAAGTACGCCGTTCGTGAAACGAAGATTGATCGCCACAGTATCTTCGACCGCAAAGCCACGTGCAGCATGGCTTGTGAGAGCTTGTACCTGCGTTATTTCGCCGCACAGCATGCGCAGGTTGTGCACTTCATGGATCATGTTGAGCAGAATCGGGCCTGCGCCGATTTCGCGTCGCCAAGGGCCGTCATCAAAATAATGATCGGGCTTGACGAAGAGTGCACTACCCATGACAGCGACTAGGCGTCCTAGCTTGCCGGAATCAATGACTTCTTTCGCTTTCGCCATGATGGGGCTGTGGGCACGGTGGTGGCCAATCAGGATGGCGACCTTGGTTTTTTGCTCATATGCGACGAGTTCTTCGGCTTCGCTCACAGTGACGGTAATCGGTTTTTCCAACAGCATGGGTACGCCTGCATCCATGCACTCTTTGGCGTGCGTTAGATGTAATTGATTAGGGGTGGCGAGAACAACGCCATCAGGTTTGTCTTTGCTAAACAACTCTGCAAGCGAGGCGAAGAGCGGCACGCCGTATTTGGCAGCTGTAGGAATAGCATTTGGTGAGGGATCAACAATGGCGCTAAGCATCATGTTGCTGCATGTCAAAGCAGCATACATGTGAGCTTGTCCTATGTAACCCGCACCAGCGACAGCGATGCGGGTTTTACTCATTTACTTTTTAGCTTCTTTTTTTGCAGGAGCTGCTTTAGCCGCGGGTGCTGCGGCACGAGCTTTGGTCAATTCTGCTTGCAATTGGCTCACCACATCTTGACCGACAGACACGCCAAACGAGGCGATGACTGGGCGCATTTTGTCGGCGAATACTGCCAATTGTGCGGCTGGAAACTCCGTCACGTTCATCCCGTTTTTCTTAAGCGTATCGACCAATTCGCTGGCTTGCTTACGCGTGACTTCGCGCTGGAACTTAGAGGCTTCAGCAGTTGCATCCGTTAATATCTTTTTATCGGCAGCAGAGAGCGAATCCCAAGTCTTTTTACTCATCACCACCGATTGTGGGTTGTAGACGTGGTTAGTAATCGCCAAATTCTTTTGTACTTCATAGAACTTGTTAGCGGCAATCACGGTCAATGGGTTTTCTTGTCCGTCAATCGCTTTGGACTCTAGTGCACCATACACCTCGCCAAATGCCATGGGCACTGGGTTTGCATCCAAAGCCTTGACCCATGCCAAGTTAATGGGACTAGGGATCACGCGAATCTTGAGACCTGCAATATCGGCTACGGTATTGAGTGGACGGCGACTATTGGTCATATTGCGAAAACCGAGCTCAAAGTAACCGAGTCCAACTAATCCCTTTTCTTGTAGTTTGGCATGCATCATTTTGCCAAATGGGCCATCTACCACTGCGTCGGCTTCTTTTGTGTTCGCGAACATGAACGGAAAATCGAAAATTGCAAACGCGGGAACTTGTGCAGCCAAAATGCCTGAGTTGCCGATATTCATATCGACCGTGCCGCCTTGCATAGCAGAAGCAACAGCCATGTCGCTGCCCAGTGTGCCGCCAGGAAATATGTTGACCTTGAGCTTGCCGCCTGACTTAGCAGCCACCAGTTCTGCAAACTTCTCAGCACCTTGGGTGATGGGGTGACCTTTAGGGTTGGCCGTAGATAGCCGAATAGTTCGATCTTGAGCTTGAGCAAGTGCGAATGCGCTAACAGCAACGAGTGCGAGAGCGGCTTTGAGGACGAAACGTTTCATGAGAGAACTCCAGGTTAAAAAAATAGAAAAAATTAAAAACGGCAAGTCTAGTAGAACCACTTGAGTGGCACCATCACAATTTCGGGGAATAAAACCATCAAGAACATCACAAGAAACTGGGCCACCATAAAGGGCATCACGCCTTTGGTCACTTCGTCCATGCTGACTTTACCGACGCCAGCCACGGTATTGAGCACCGTGCCAACAGGCGGCGTGATAAGGCCAATCGAATTGTTGATGATAAATAGTACGCCAAAGTAAACAGGATCAATCCCTGCCGCCTTGATGATGGGCATGAGAACAGGCGTCAAAATCAAAATCGTCGGTGTCATGTCCATGGCCGTACCTACCAGCATGCATAGCAGCATGATGGCTAACATTAGCATCGTCTTGTTTTCCATGAATGGTTTTAGTAAATCCACCACTTGGTCGGGTAATTGCGCAACCGTAATCATCCAAGCGCTCACCATTGCGGCGGCGACTAAGAACATCACTATGGCTGTAGTTTTGGCGGCATCAGCAAATATTTTGGTGAGCTGGCGGATATTGAGTTCTTTATAAACAAAAGTAGCTACCAAGAAAGCATAGACTGCTGCAATGACCGCCGCTTCTGTTGGAGTGAAGATGCCGAACTTGAGGCCAAACAAAATGATGAATGGCAAGACCAACGCCCATGTAGCTTCGCGTAGCGCCTGGATCACATCGGCAAATGTTTTTCGCTCAGGAGGCGCAATTTTTTCCTTGCGAATCATCCACCACCACGTGAGCCATAGCCCAGCAGCCAGTACCACACCTGGGAATATGCCCGCGATAAAAAGCTTAGAGATGGAAACATTGGCAGCGACACCAAAAATCACAAAACCAATCGAGGGTGGAATGATGGGACCAATCACGCCGCAAGCGGCAATGAGGCCAGCACTGCTAGATTTATTGTGACCGGCCTTAATCATCATGGGTAGCAAGAGCGCAGTTAACGCTGCGGCATCTGCCACCGCGGAGCCCGAGAGCGCTGAGAGCAAACACGCCGCCACGATGGTGACGTAGCCAAGGCCGCCTTTGATGTGGCCAACCATCGCGAGCGCGAGGTTCACGATACGCTTGGAGAGTCCACCCACATTCATGATTTCGCCAGCCAGCATAAAGAAAGGGACAGCCAGTAGCGGGAAGCTGTCCGCGCCGTTGATGACGTTTTGCGCCAGAATTTGCGCATCAAACATATTGAGATGCAACATGAGTGCTGCGCCGCAAATAAGCAGCGAGAAGGCAATAGGAATGCCCAGCGCCATAGAGCCGAGCAGTGAGCCAATAAAGATCAAAATAGTCATTTTGTGGCTCCAGCAGGTTGCGCCTCAAACGTCATGGCTTCCTCTTCGGATTCACGGATATTGATCAGATCCTCGTCCTTCACTTGGCCGGTGAGTAATTTATAAAAATCTTGCGCCAACATCAAGCCTGCTGATACAGCAAAGACCATACCGATGCCATAAAACAAACCTTGCGAAAGACCTGTCGCAGGGGCTTCAGTTGTCCAATTGATGATGGTTTGTTCGTAAGATCCTTTGAACATGAGCCAGCACATGAAGAGCATGAGCACATAGCCAACGACGAGGCAGATTTTTTGCCCCATGATCGGCAATCGCGCAATTAAGAAGTCCGTGCCAAGATGGCCATGCTCGCGTACCGCAATGATGGCGCCTAAAAAGGTAAGCCACACAAACATCCAGCGCGATAACTCTTCTGACACGGTAATGCCCGAGTTAAAGCCGTAGCGAAGTACGACGTTGCCAAATACCAGCACTACCATCAGCGCAAGTAAGATCGCTATGATTTTGCCAAGCAAGTGGCAATACAAGTCAAGACATTTATCAAGCATAGGAAATTCGCTTTATTTTTTAAGGTGGTATATTATGTACCAAGTAGTTCATTTTTAAGCATAAGGGAAAACCATGAAAGTTTTAGTGCTCAACGGCATCAACCTCAACATGTTTGGCAAGCGCGATCCCGCGCAATATGGCACCATCACGCTGGCTGAAATTGATAATCAAGTCAAAGCCTTGGGTGCCGAACTTGGGGCCGAGGTTGAGTGCTTTCAAACCAATTTTGAAGGTGCGATGGCGGAAAAGATTCATGCTGCGCATAGCGATGGCACAGCAGCGGTGCTGATTAACGCTGGCGCTTGGACGCACTATAGCTATGGCATTCGGGATGCGTTGTCGATTTTGAAGTGCCCGATCTACGAAGTCCACATGAGCAATATTCATGCACGCGAAGAGTTTCGCCACCATTCGGTCATTGCAGAAATTGCCAAAGG
>JANPAY010000064.1:0-1720 GCA_031430155.1 Comamonadaceae bacterium | reverse complement strand
GTGCTCAGCAGCCCGCCCGTTGCCGTGGGTTCTGCGCCCGTTCGGTACGTGATTGGCAATCTGCCTGAAAGCGGCGATTTCGACATTGTCCTTTTGGGCGAGCCGTGCACGGGTGACGCTGAAAAACTGCTCGCCAGCATGGTGCGCACTTTAGGCGCTAAAACCTTTGTGGCGCAGATGGTGGCGTCCGCAAACGAGGTCGAATCACTCGCAGATCAACTGACGAAGCTCTCATCAAAAGTCATCCTAGCGCTTGGGCCACACAGTGCCAAGGCCTTGCTGGGTGAGGCTTCACAGACCACTCCCTTTGGAAAACTACGTGGCATCGCGCACAGCGTGGAGGGTCTTCGTCGTAAAACCATCGTCACCTATCACCCACTCCAATTGCTTAGGCAGCCGCTGGCAAAAGCGCAAGCGTGGATTGATTTAAAGCTAGCTATGAAAGTCTCTCTCCATGAAAACTAATCCACAACTATCGGCATTATTTAAACGCTGCGCTGCGTCATTCATCGTTGTGCTGACGGTGGCTAGCTGCGCAAACGCGACTTTTAATTTCACTGATGTGCCGCGCCCAGAAGGCGCTCAGCCAAATGTCGAGCAGCGCCAAGCCAATTTTGTGAGCGGATTTGGCGAACGACACACCGTTGACGCCGCTAAAGTCTGCGGCGGGGCTGATAAAGTAGCGTCTGTTGACGTAAATCAATCGTTTATGGATGCGGTGATTGCTACAGTCACGCTAGGCATTTACACACCGCTGTCTGCACGTGTGTTTTGCAAATAATCTGAAGCAGGTAATTATTTTTTGGAGTTTGTTATGCGTATTGGTGTTCCTTTAGAAACGACGGCTCGCGAAACCCGCGTTGCGGTTACGCCCGAAACGGCGAAAAAACTGATCGCGCAAGGGCATCAGATTTTTGTGCAATCAGGCGCAGGCGTTGCCGCTAGTTGCACGGATAGCGCTTACGAGGCCGTTGGCGTGACCATCACCGATGCGGCCACGGCGCTTGGCTGCGAGCTAGTACTCAAAGTCCGTAGCCCAAACAGCGCCGAACAAGCCGCCATGAGCAGCGGGCAAACACTAGTCGGCATGCTCAATCCATTTGACAAAGAAGGCCTAGAGGCCATATCCAGTAAGGGCTTGACGGCTTATGCCTTGGAAGCCGCACCTAGAACGACTCGCGCGCAAAGCATGGACGTGCTCTCTAGCCAAGCCAATATTGCAGGTTACAAAGCCGTGATGATGGCGGCGAACAGCTATCAGCGCTTGATGCCGATGCTGATGACGGCGGCAGGCACGATCAAAGCGGCGCGAGTGGTCATTCTCGGCGTGGGCGTAGCGGGCTTGCAAGCCATTGCCACCGCCAAGCGCCTAGGCGCGGTGATTGAAGCGTCCGACGTACGCCCTAGCGTCAAAGAACAAATCGAATCTTTGGGCGGCAAATTTATCGATGTGCCTTACGAGACCGATGAAGAAAAAGAAGCCGCTGTTGGCGTAGGCGGCTACGCCAAACCCATGCCGCCCAGCTGGCTGGCACGCCAAGCAGTAGAAGTGGCCAAGCGCGTCGCCAATGCCGACATCGTGATTTCCACAGCCTTGATTCCTGGCCGCGCCGCGCCCACCTTGATTACCGAAGACATGGTCAAGTCCATGAAGCCAGGCTCCGTGATTGTGGACATGGCGGCTGGCAAGGGCAAAAATTCGGCTGGTGAAATCGGCGGC
>JANPAY010000063.1:0-5686 GCA_031430155.1 Comamonadaceae bacterium | reverse complement strand
CGGTTTTCATAGTCAGTAGAGTGTATGCGAGCTAGGGAAAGTACTGGTTCACCAGGTGATACTTATTGCTCGACTAAACAGCGGTGAGTTTCAAAATAGGTTCAGCTAAATTGATCGATCTAACTTACCTCACCTTACTTGATTGGAGAACTGATGATGCGAATTACACGTCGAACCTGGGTGTCAGCTTTGTGCGCCATTGCGCTCGGTACCGTTGTTGGTGCCAATGCGCAAACTTGGCAACCCGACCGAACTATTACCCTAGTCGTGTCCTACCCGCCAGGTGGGGATACGGATGCGATGGCACGCCTGTATGCCGAAAAACTCACACAGCGCCTCAAGCAATCGGTCATCGTGGATAACCGTGCTGGGGCTGGTGGCACCGTTGGCAACACCCTCGTTGCACGTGCCAAGGCCGATGGTTACACCTTGCTATTCACGCCCAATCCGTTTACTACTGCACCCATGCTGCTCAAACTCTCGCCAGCTGCCAGTTATGACCCACTGACCAGTTTTGACCCAGTCATTTTCACTGGTCTACAGTCGGTGTTGCTGGTAGCACACCCCGACGCGGGCTTCAGGACGATTCAGGGATTAGTGAGCGCTGCCAAGGCTGGCAAACAGTTCAACTATGCCAGTCCTGGCGCGGGTTCTCCCATGCATATTGCTGCGGAGTTGTTGAATAAGGCGGCAGGCATTGCAGTGCAACATGTGCCGTTCCGCGGTATCGGACCGATGATCCCTGAAATGTTGACAGGTCGCGTCCAGATGGGTTACACCACCTACGGGCCAGTGGCGCAGCACATTGCAGCTGGTAAATTGGTGGCCGTGGCATTAACAGACCCAGAGCGAACACCGTTGATTCCAGGTTTGGCTACAGTCGCTGAACAAGGTTTCCCAACGGTCAAGGAGGGTGCATGGCACGGCATCATGGCACCCAAGGGTACTCCCGCCAACATTATTCAGACGCTTAATTCACACATGAATGAAATTCTTCGAATGCCTGATGTGGTGGAAAAAATGGCTTCGTTTGGCGCACGTCCTGTTGGCGGAAAACCTGAAGCGTTGTCAAAAATCAACGCGGATGACTACGCTCGCTTGACCAAGACCATTACCGATCTGAAGATTACGGCGGAATAAACCAAGGATGATCTGCGCTACTTTTTGCAATTGCAGATCAGAGCGCATTCTTTGTTAACAAGGTCTATTGATGAGCACCTCCACCATTGGTCAAAACACACCTCAGGTGAACGCTCGTGCCAAAGTATTGGGGCGGGCGCAATACACGGGTGACCTCAAATTACCTGGCATGCTCCATGCTAAGGTGCTGCGCAGCCCGTATCCCAGTGCACGCATTGTCTCGATTGACGTAGCCGCTGCTCGCGCATTGCCTGGTGTGCGAGTGGTGCTTACGGGGGCAGATGCGCCGCGTACTTGCTGGGGCGTGAGCCACAAAGAGCGCCGCGTACTAGCCGAGGGTGTGGTGCGCTTTGCGGGTGAGGAAGTGGCTGCTGTGGCTGCCGATACCGAAGAAATTGCCCGCGATGCATTGGATTTGATTCGTGTCGAATATGAAGAGATACCCGCAGTATTCAGTCCTGAAGCAGCACTTGCGGAGACGTCTATCCACGTCCACCCAGGGCGCAAGAGCAATTTGGCGCATGAAATCGAGTTTCATCGCGGCGATGTAGGCGCTGGGTTTGCAAAGGCGGATCTGGTGCACGAGGCCACTTACACAACGCATGCGCAATATCCAGGCTACCTAGAGCCCATGGGCACTCTCGCGACAGTGGACGCAGATGGCAGATTACAAGTTTGGACCAGCACTCAATCGGTTTATTTAGCGCGTGCCCGTTTGGCAGCGGCGCTTGAGATGCCCGTCTCCATGGTACGGGTGATAGCCCCCACGGTGGGCGGCGGTTTTGGCGCCAAGATTGTTGAAGATGACAATACGCTGTTGGCGGGTCTGTTGGCGCTACGAAGCGGACGCCCTGTAAGGCTGGTGAACAATCGCCTAGAGGATTTCTTGGCAGCCTGCTCCAGTTTGCCAGAGCGTATAACGCTGCGGCTGGGCATGCTCCGAAACGGCATGATCGTGGCTAAGGATGTTCTTATCTTGGCTGACTGCGGCGCCTACGCAGGCTTGTGCGGCGAGATCATGCATGTCACTGCTATGCGAAGCGACAATATGCATCGACTCGAGAACGTACGTTGCCACGCCAAATTGGCCTATACGCACAACCCACCACATGGCGCGTTTCGGGGCTTTGGCGGAACCCAGATGCTATTTGCACTCAATAGTCACATCGACACCATGGCTCGGCAATTGGGATTGGATCCAGTCGATGTGCATAAGATGAATGCTATTCGAGCGGGTGATACCTCGGTGCACGGCTGGAAGATCGGCAGCACTGGCTTGATTGACTGTCTAGAACAGTGCACGCAGGCTATTGGCTGGAACACGGCCTCGCCCCCAGCGGGGCATTTGGCAAAGCGTCGTGGCAAGGGCGTTGCCGCGGCCATGCATGTCAGCGGTAACCGAACCATGGGCAATTGGGATGGCTCGACCGTGCTGCTCAAGATGAATGAGGATGGCCGTGTTGTGCTACACACGGCAGAAGGCGATATGGGGCAGGGCGCGCAAACCATGCTGAGTCAGATCGTTGCCCACGAGCTGAAGTTACCTCTGAACCATGTGCAGGTAGCTTTGCCAGACACAGACGCTGCACCCTACGCGATTGGCTCCTTGGCCTCCCGTGTCACCATCGTTGCAGGCAATGCAGCCTTGGTGGCTGCTCGAATTGCGCGTGATCAACTCTTGGGCGCCGCCGCTCAGTTGCTGGCAACCACACCCGATCAATGCGTTTTGGATGATGGTGGAGTGTGTCTGATCAGCGACCCTAATCAGCGCAAAATCCGTGCCGAGGTGGTGCGTCATCACATCTGGCGTCATGGTGGTCAGGGCTTGCAGATTCAAGGTACATGGGACGCAGATACGGTGATGTTCGACAAAGATTTGTACGGCAACATTGCACCAGCTTACTCGTTTGCGGCACAGGCGGTTGAGGTTGAGGTGGACACCGAAACTGGACAGGTTAAGTTATTACAGAGTTTTGTGAGCGATGATTGCGGCAAGGCGCTGAATCCAATGGCGGTTCATGGACAAAGTAACGGCGCAGCGGCTCAAGCCATAGGCTGGACCTTGTACGAGCAGTTGCAATTGGATCAAGGTCGCTTGGTCAACGGCAACTTTGCGGACTACACCATGCCCACGTCTGATTCTTTGCCAGAGCTACGCGGCGGCATTGTCGAATCTAACGAGCCCAATGGTCCTTACGGCGCGAAGGGTGCCAGCGAAACTGCCATATTGCCTGGTGCAGCAGCAATTGCCAATGCGATTTTTGATGCAATAGGCGTGCGTATCACCGACTTACCCATCACACCTGAAAAGGTGTTGGCTGCTTTGGCTGCGCAAAGGGGGACTGCACATGGTTGATTTTGAATGGCTAACGCCGAGTACTGCGTCTGAGGCCTGTCGCCTTGCCACCCAATATGGCGACGATGCGCGCTTTATGGCTGGTGGTACCGCATTGATGCTTGCCTTGCGCCAGCGAATGGTTTCACCCCGCGCGGTGATTTCACTGGCTGGTCTGCCCGAACTGAAGGGGATTAGCTGGGACGATGCCAAGGGACTGCGCATTGGTGCCTTGACTTTGCACGACGAACTGGCAATGCATCCGGCAGTGGTTAAACACTACCCCATGTTGGCACATCTGGCGCGTCACATGGCCAATCCACAAGTACGCAATCAAGGTACGCTGGGCGGCAATCTTTGCTATGGTGACCCATCGACTGACCCACCGACTGGTCTATTGGTCTGGGAAGCTGAAGTCGAAATTGCGAGTGCGAGCGCCAATCGTCGATTGCCGCTTAGGGACTTTTTGGTGGATTACTTCACGACTGCACTGGCACCCGATGAATTACTCGTGGCCGTGCACTTGCCGCTACCTTCTGCCGACGTGCGTTGTCGTTATGCACGTCATATGCGCACCGCAGCCGAGCACCGACCACTGGTTACTGTAGGCACTATGGCTCGTATGGATGCTGGCCAATGCACAGAACTTCGACTGGCCGTGGGTGCCAGTAGCGTGGTGCCGCGCCGCTTGTCTCGTGCAGAAGCGCACTTGACGGGAAAGATGCCCACAACAGAGCTAGTGACCGAGGCTGCTGACATCGCCGCTGCTGAAGTAGACACACTGGATGATGCTCGCGGAAGTGAGGCTTTTCGCCGCGCCATGGTACGAGTGACCGTGAGACGAGAACTGGCTGCACTCTTCGAACTACCAGATCTGACATGAGCAGCCGGGCTTTCACCACATCAGGAGTTTTAAGATGAACACCTACCCACACCTTCATCAACTTGCAGTGACGGTCAATGGTCAAGCCATGGAAGTTCTAGTGCCTGCGCGTCGCATGCTGTCAGACTTTCTGCGCGACGATTTGCATCTCACGGGCACCAAGCGAGGTTGCGAAACAGGTGTCTGCGGTGCTTGCACTGTTGTCGTTAATGGACGCCCTGTGAAGTCATGCCTGAGTTTGGCTGTGCAGCATGATGGCGCGCAAATTCAAACCGTAGAGGGCTTGTCTGATGGAGAGCAGCTGCACCCACTCCAGGACAGCTTCGAGCGCTGCGGTGGTTTGCAATGTGGATTTTGTACCCCTGGCATGCTGATGTCCGCTTGCGCGCTGCTTGAACGCACGCCAAAGCCCAGTGCAGAACAAGTGCGCAAAGAGCTGTCAGGAAACCTTTGCCGATGCACAGGGTATAGCCAGATTGTTGACGCGGTACTTGATGCTGCTGGAGCCGAACATGGAAATTGACAAAACACTCACACTACCCGCCTCGCCTTCGCGAGTATGGTCCTTGCTGCTGGATCCACAGTCTATGGCTCAGTGTGTGCCAGGTATGCAGTCGGTGCAGGTGGTCAGCCCCGACGAATACACCGCCGAGATGGTGACTAAGGTCTCGTTCATTACGGCACGCATGAAGTTACGCACCCGTATCGTTGAGCGCGATGAGCCGCGTTACCTCAAGGCTGAAGGTACGGGTGAAGACAGCGGCGTGGCTAGCTCGATGAAGCAAACCACCGAGATGTACTTAGAGCCATTGGCCGATGGGCATTCGCAGCTACGACTAGTGGTCAAGGTGGATGTGGTTGGGCGATTGGCGACATTTGGCTTGTCCGCACTCAAGACAAAAGCAGACCGCTTGTGGGATGAGTTTGGTCAGAATCTAACCAAACATCTCCAAAGCGAAATGGGCGAAGCACCCGCTGTGGTTGCAGATGCTTCGCAGGCTCCCATAGTGAACAACCAGTCCCATCGTGCGCAGCCTAAAGCGGTGGTAGCCTCTACCACTGGAGGCAAATCGCGTTCGTGGTGGCAACGTCTGTTTGGTCGACAGCCAGCTAATGTCATTGTGGTGGACTGGCATCGCCCCGATGGCAGCCGTTTGCAAGTCCAGTGGCCTGCGCACCAAGCAGAAGCTTGCCTAGCTTGGTTGAATCAATTTAAACTTGTGTGAGGTTGAACAGTGACGATGCGCCAAGCTTCCATGGATGTGCTGGTTGTAGGCGCTGGGGTGGTTGGCCTAACCACTGCGCACGCGCTGCATGCTGACGGTCAT
>JANPAY010000062.1:0-2355 GCA_031430155.1 Comamonadaceae bacterium | reverse complement strand
TCAGGTAAGCCAGCTTGTTTAGCCATTAGCAGCACTTTACTGTCCCAAAACTTGGGAGCAATTGTGCGTTGCTGCAGACTTGACATTTTGAATTCAGGATTAATTCGTAATAGCTCTGCCGCCGTAGCTTTCGCTTTTTCTATTTCACCTTTTCGATAATAAGCAACCGCAAGCACAGCGCGAGGTGCTGGAAATTTAGGGCTTTTTCCTATTGCCTTGGACAACCATTCAATGGCAGTGACATCGTTGCCTAAGTAAAAATAAGAACAGCCCAATGTGTGCAACATGATTGTGGGCGGATTTTTTGGGTCTAAATTGATACCTTTAGTCAAATATTCGGCTGCCACCCGAGGATTCGCTTCACGTAAATAAACAATGGCTACGCTGTTGTAGGCGCTAGGGTTTTGAGGTGCTAACTCCAGTCCTCTCATCGCGGCCCGTTTAGCACCTTCAATATCATTACGGTCAATGCGAACCATAGTCAGTGGTGCATAAATGAACGGATTGTTTGGATCTATCGCTTCAACTTTGAGTGCCAGCTGTTCTGCCTCTTGAAACATTTTTACCTTGACATCCGGCTTTAATTGCGTAGAAAAATTTGTTCCTGCATTTATTAATAAGGTTGCAAGTCTTGCCTGCGCGGTGCTATTGTTCGGGTCACGTGCAATCACTTGCCGCAACAAATCCTCTATTTGTTGAAATGTCTCTAGTGTTAAAGGTTTCCAAGCAAGGGCTCTAGCACGCATCAGGAGATCGGTAATTTGAGGGCTGGTTGTACGCTTCTCACTATCCCGCGCCGCAACAATCACCATTTCACGACCAATGCTGTTGCCAATTTTTGCAGTCACTTGATCTTGCAAGGCAAACAAGTTTGTCAGCTCGCCATCGAAGGTTTCGCTCCAAAGCTGAGCGCCTGTCTGCGTATCTGCAAGTTGGGCGGTAATGCGTACTTTGTCGCCACTGGCTAAGACGCTGCCTTGCAGGGCAAAGCGTGCGCCAACTTCTTTGCCAACTTGCTGCGCCGTGACGGGTTTGTCTTTGTAGGCGAACGCTGTTGTAGTGGAGACCACAAACGCATCGCGGATACGTGATAAATCAGCGGTAATGCTGGTCGTCAATGCATCGGCGATATAGCCTTTTTGTGCGTCACCCGTTTGGTTAGCAAAGGGCAACACAACGATGGACAGTGCCCCTGCATTTACCAACGCAGGCGCAGTGATGGCCGATGATGAAGCGCCAGTTTTAACCGTTTGGTAAGTGGTGTAGTAACCAACCAGACCGCTTAGTACCGCACCCCCGCCAGCGATAGCGACGATGATGCCTTTGGCGTGCTTGAGCTTTTCAAGCGTTCGATGGAGCCAAGAGGTGTTGGGGGTATTATTTTTGGCCATCAGGAATCGTCAATCCTATTTTGCGAGCTGCGGGTAGATACTTTTTTGCATAGTAATCTTTAAACGCTTGGGGGCTAGATGGTTTAGGGGTTCGGTGAGTCGCGTAAATAGATTTTGGATCTACGCGTTTTAAGTCCGCGAGCGCGGCCCCAGCCTTGGCATCATCCCCTTTGAGCGTGTAAGCCATCGCTAAAAAAGCATAAGCGTCCACATAGCTTGGCGTCTTTTCTAGCGTCGTGAGAAACCATTTGATGGAGGCATCGTTATCACCTGCCATGAAATTACCCCAGCCTAAATTAAATGGAATGAGGTCACGTGTACGCGGATGCAAGGGGTCAAGCACGAGTGCTTGGTTGAGTATCTCTAGGGCTTTTTTGGATTCGCCACGCATCAGCAACGTATGCGCGAGTGAGTTGTAAGTGGTAGGGTCTTTAGGCAAACGTGCAAAGCCTTGTTCGGCAGCGCGCAAGGCACCATCAAAATTCCCTTGCGATTCTGCGTACAGCATCGTCGGTGTATAGGTGCTTACATTGTCAGGATCAATTTGTTTTGCTTTAAGCAATAGCTCGCCCACCTCCTTATATTTTTTGGCTTGAGTTTGCTCGTCAAACATGCCAGAAAAATAAAGTAGTGAAAAAATTTGCGTACGTGCAAGAGCCAACATTGCGTTAATCTGATTAGGTTCGATGGTTAGTATTTGACGACAGACCTCATCGATAAGCTGGAGATTGTTGGGGGATAAGGGTTTTAAGTTGAGCGCATCAAGGCGCAACATCAAATCAGCGACCTTTGGATTGGCGCTACGCTTTTCGCTTTCACGCGCCGCTACCACCACCATCTCACGACCGATACTGTTGGCAATTTTTGTGGTGACTTGATCTTGCAGGGCAAACAAATTGGTGAGTGCGCCATCAAATGTTTCGCTCCACAACTGTGCACCTGTTTGCGTATCGGCAAGCTGGGC
>JANPAY010000061.1:0-10282 GCA_031430155.1 Comamonadaceae bacterium | reverse complement strand
CCTACGTGCTGGCTGAGGCTGATGTAGTCATGCTGGTCGGCGCGCGCTTGAACTGGCTCTTGTCGCACGGCAAGGGCAAAACATGGGGTGGCGATAAATCAGCTTCGCGTCAATTCATCCAAATCGACATCTCTCCAACCGAAGCTGATAGCAATGTGGCGATTGCTGCGCCGCTGGTGGGCGACATTGCCTCTTGCGTGGCTGAAATTAACAAAGCGATGGTTGCAGCCAAACTGCCAAAAGCAAATGCTGAGTGGACAAAAACAGTCTTTGACAAGCGCGACACGAACGTTGCCAAAATGGCGATTACCTTGCAGGCTAACCCAAGCCCTATGAATTTTCATAGCGCTTTGAACGTGATCAAAAATACCATCAAAGCCAATCCAGATGCGATTTTGGTCAATGAAGGCGCGAACACACTCGACTTCACGCGTTCGATCGTGGATATGTACAAGCCGCGCAAACGCCTTGACGTGGGTACGTGGGGCATCATGGGCATTGGCATGGGCTTTTCGGTGGCGGCAGCGGTTACGACGGGGCACCCCGTGATTGCCGTGGAAGGCGATAGCGCCTTTGGTTTTAGCGGCATGGAACTAGAGACGATTTGCCGCTACAACTTGCCTGTGTGCGTGGTCGTGTTTAACAACAACGGTATCTACAAAGGTACGGATCAAAACCAATCAGGTGGTAAGGGTGCGGGCGGCAAAGACGTAGCGCCAACGGTGTTTGTGAAGAACGCGCGCTACGATCTCATGATGCAAGCTTTTGGTGGCGACGGCATCACAGCGAACACACCAGCCGAGCTAGAAAAGGCCTTGAATGCTGCGGTGGCTTCGGGTCGCCCCACGCTGATTAATGCCGTCATTGACGAAACGGCGGGCACAGAAAGCGGACGCATTACCAGTTTGAATCCAACAGCTGGCAAAAAATAATTTTTAATTTTCTTTTTAGGAGTATTTCATGAGCGACAAACCACTAGCAGGTATCAAAATTATCGACTTCACCCACGTGCAAGCAGGCCCTGCCTGTACGCAGATGCTGGCGTGGTTCGGTGCGGATGTGATCAAGGTCGAGCGTCCAGGCTCTGGCGACGTGACACGTGGTCAGTTGCGTGACATGCCAGATGCCGATGCGCTGTATTTCACTATGTTGAATTCCAACAAGCGTGGCTTGACCCTAGACACCAAACAGGCGGCGGGCAAGGAAGTGCTGGAGCGTTTGATCAAAGAATCAGACGTGATGGTTGAAAACTTTGGCCCAGGCGCACTGGACCGCATGGGCTTTACATGGGAACACATCCAATCCCTCAACCCAGGCATGATTTTGGCTTCGGTCAAGGGTTTCTCGGATGGTCACCACTACGAAGACTTGAAGGTATATGAAAACGTGGCGCAGTGTGCAGGCGGCGCAGCATCAACGACAGGCTACTGGAAAGGCGAGAATTCTGGCCCAACCATTTCTTCGGCAGCTTTGGGCGATTCCAATACAGGTATGCACCTTGCCATTGGCATTTTGACGGCCTACATCGGCAAGCAAAAAACTGGCAAAGGTCAAAAAGTGGCTGTGTCGATGCAAGATGCCGTCTTGAACCTTTGCCGCGTCAAAATGCGCGACCAGTTGCGTTTGGACAAAGTGGGCTACTTGGAAGAGTACCCACAGTATCCGCACGAGATGGAAGCGTTCAAAGACGGCGTGGTGCCACGCGGTGCGAACGCTGGCGGCGGCGGTCAGCCAGGCTGGATCCTGAAGTGCAAAGGCTGGGAGACCGACCCGAATGCCTACATCTATTTCACCGTGCAAGGCCACGCTTGGGGTCCGATTTGCGACGCTTTGGGCAAACCAGAGTGGAAAGACGACCCAGCGTACAACACGCCACGTGGTCGCCAGCCGCACATCATGGACATTTTTGCGACGATTGAAGACTACATCAAAGACAAAACCAAGTTTGAAGCGGTTGACATCTTCCGTAAGTTTGACATCCCATGCGCACCTGTGCAGTCGATGAAAGAGCTCTTGCACGACAAATCGCTCATCGCCAGCGGTACCATTGTGGAAGTACCGCACAAAGTGCGCGGCAGCTACACAACCCTAGGCAGCCCGATCAAATACAGCGGCTTCAAGCCTGAAGTGACCGCATCGCCTATTCTTGGTGAGCACACCGACGCCGTGCTAGCTGAGCTGGGTTACAGCGCGGCTGAGATCGCAGCAATGCACACCACTAAAGCTGTTTAGCTGAACCATGGAGCGCCCACGCTATGACAACTGAATTTGATTACAAACAGCTTGTTGAGGTGGTGGGCGATGCCATCATGGCGTGTGACGCAAAGGGCGCGATCACGCTGTGGAATGCAGCATCAGCCAGAATGTTTGGCTACTCAGAGGCGGAAGCCTTGGGGCAGTCGCTTGACATCATCATCCCGCAAAGGCAACAAGCGCGGCATTGGGAGGGCTACCACGTGACGATGGCCAGTGGTATTACCAAGTACGGCACCTCTGTATTGCGTGTGCCCGCACTACACAAAGATGGTCATACGTTGTCGATTGCATTCACGGTCTCTTTGATGCGGAATGTAGATGAAGAAGTCACGGCGATTGTTGCTGTGGTGCGCGACGAATCAGTGAAGTTCGCCGAAGAGCGGGCGCTACGCAAACGGATCACCCAGCTGGAAGTTGATCTAGGTCAAAAAACGCATAATTAAACTCTAATGTCTTATATAAGACATTAGAGTTTTTAGTATAATTGCGTCATGACATCGCACAAAACCTACAGCATTCTCATTCTGGGAGCCTCTTATGGCTCTCTTCTTGCGATCAAATTTTTGGCGGCCGGGCATCACGTCACCATGACCTGCCGCACGGCAACTGCTGAATTAATCCGCGCTCAAGGCATCCGCGTACGTATGCCGATCAAAGGCCGTCCGGATGTGGGCGTCAACGGATTGCTAGAGCTTGATTCACACCAATTCTATGGAAAATTAGATGCTTGCACGCCAGAGCAAGTGACGGATTTAAGCCGTTTTGATTTGGTGGTTTTGGCGATGCAAGAGCCTCAATATAGGCAAAATGGTATCCGTGAGTTGATGGCAAGAGTCGGACAAGCAGGCTTGCCATGCATGCCTATCATGAACATGCCGCCTCTACCGTATTTGGCGCGATTGAAGAAAAATAATCCAAGTTTAGACTTGGCGGCTTATCGTTCCGCTTATGCAGACCCTACGATTTGGGATGATTTTGATCCCAACTTAATGACGCTTTCAAGCCCCGATCCGCAGGCGTTTCGCCCTGTGGACGAGCCCGTGAATGTGCTGCAAGTGGCACTGCCCACCAACTTTAAAGTGGCTCAGTTTGAATCACCTATCCACACGCAAATGCTGCGTCAATTGGAGACCGATATTGAGGCTGTCCGCGTATGCGTGGGCAATAGTGACATTGAGTTGCCCGTCAAGCTGAAGGTCTTCGATTCACTTTTTGTGCCTTTGGCTAAATGGAGCATGCTGCTCACGGGTAACTACCGCTGCGTTCAGGTGGACGCAATGCGCCCAATTAGAGATGCCATCTTGCAAGACCGCGCGGCATCGAAAGATGTTTACGACTGGGTTGCTAGTCTTTGTGTGGCTTTGGGTGCATCGCTGGACGACTTAGTGCCGTTTGAAAAATACGCGCAAGCAGCAGATGGACTCGCGAAGCCTTCATCGGCGGCGCGTGCGTTAGCTGGCGGCGCGACGCATGTTGAGCGTGTTGATTTGCTGGTGCAAACCTTGGCAGCGCAGTTGAATATGCGTCACACCAGCGTCGATAACACTGTCGCGTTAGTCAATGGTTGGATCGCTAAAAATCGTGCAGCGACAACCTGATAATCAATCAATATTTTTGGAGGTTTTGTTATGAGTCAAGCATTAGACGGTGTTCGCATCCTAGATTTCACCCACGTTCAATCAGGTCCCACCTGCACACAGTTGCTAGCGTGGTTTGGTGCTGACGTCATTAAGGTCGAGCGAGCCGGCGAGGGGGATGCCACACGTGGACAGTTGCGTGATATCCCCGGCGCAGACAGCTTGTATTTCACGATGCTGAATCACAACAAACGCTCCATCACACTGAACACTAAAAGTGCCAAAGGTCGTGAAGTACTGGATACGCTCATCAAGACTTGCGATGTGCTGGTTGAAAACTTTGCACCTGGCGCGCTAGATCGTATGGGCATTACTTGGGCGCATATCCAGTCGTTGAATCCACGCATGATTGTGGCTTCAGTCAAAGGTTTTGGCCCTGGTCCTTACGAGGACTGCAAGGTCTACGAAAACGTGGCGCAATGTGCGGGCGGTGCTGCATCTACGACAGGTTTTGACGATGGCCCACCTGTGGTGACGGGCGCGCAAATTGGCGATAGCGGCACTGGGCTGCATTTGGCGCTTGGCATTGTGGCAGCGCTCTATCAGCGCAATACTACAGGCCGAGGCCAAAAGGTACTAGCACCTATGCAAGACGCGGTGCTGAACCTGTGCCGCGTCAAGCTGCGTGACCAACAGCGGCTAGAGCGCACGGGCACGATGCATGAATATCCGCAATACCCTGATGGCAAGTTTGGCGACGCTGTACCGCGTGCAGGTAATGCCTCTGGGGGCGGCCAACCTGGCTCCATCTTGAAATGCAAAGGCTGGGAAACCGACCCTAACGCTTACATTTATTTCATTACGCAAGGTGCGGTGTGGCCTGCGGTGTGCAAGGTCATTGGAGAAGAAGGCTGGATTGAGGATGAGGCTTATGCCACGCCTGCTGCACGACTCTTGCACCTCAAACCCATTTTTGCACGTATCGAGCGCTGGACAATGACCAAGACGAAGTTCGAAGCGATGGACATCTTGAATCAGTATGACATCCCTTGCGGCCCAATTCTCTCGATGAAAGAAATTGCCCAAGAACCTGCTCTGCGTGCAACAGGCACGATTGTTGAGGTCGATCATCCCGTACGTGGCAAGTATTTGACTGTCGGCAACCCGATCAAAATGTCCGACAGTGAAACCGTTGTGACGCGCTCCCCGTTATTGGGCGAACATACTGACGAAGTGCTGACGCAACTTGGATATGGCCCTGACTACATCGCCGAATTACGTGCGGAAAAAGTGATTTAAGCGACTTTTTCTAGCAACGCCAACTCTTCTAATGTATTGGCATTTGCAAAGGCGTTTATATCGTGCGTGGGTCCGTCAAAGTTCACGATCACTGTTTTTTGCGTGGCTGTCCAAGCGTCAATTTTTCGGCCACCTTGCTTCATAAAGAGAAGCAAACTCTCAAGCATTTCGTGTTTGATAAGACAAAAAACAGGTTGCGTATGACCTGCTTGCGCGGCCATTGCAATATCGGCTTCTTCATTTTTTGAATCACCCTGCAGGCCATGCCACAAGCGGCTTGCAAGGTCATGTGGAAGAAGCGGCGTATCACAGGGAACGGTCAACAAATAGGGTGTTTCGCAGCGCTCGAGTCCTACCACAAAACCCGATAGTGGCCCTGCGAATTCGTCATTGCCATCTGGCCAAACGTCTGCGCCAAAAGACTCATAAGCGGACAAATTACGGTTGGCGTTAATCATGCAATAGCCCACTTGGCCGCCCACACGCATTAACGCGTGAAGTGCCATGGGTGTGCCATTAAAGTTTTGCAATCCTTTGTCAGTACCGCCCATACGGCTACCGCGTCCGCCGGCCAAGATGACGGCGGTGATGTCGTATTTGTTAAAAATCTTATCCACCGATATAACTCATTTCTACACGTTTGATGTTGATGATTTTGGGAGCTTGTCCATTGGCGCGCAGCTCCGAATAATTGTCACTTCGTCCATGCCAAATGCTTTGAACCTTGCCTGCGATATCAAGATCGCTTGATGAGCCATCCCTTAGCAAGCTCCGAAGATCATGGCCGTGTGTGGCGAATAGGCATAGGTAGAGCTGACCTTCAGTCGATAGACGTGCTCGGTTGCAATCCGAGCAAAACGCTTGCGTCACACTGCTAATCACGCCAATTTCCCCAGAACCATCCGCAAAGCCCCAACGCTCGGCTGTTTCGCCAAGCACGGTCGGGTCTAATTGGACAAGCGGCATTTCGGCATGGATACGCGCAATCACATCTTTGGAAGGCATCACTTCGGTCATATCCCAGCCGTTGGTCGAGCCGACATCCATATATTCGATAAAACGTAGCACCACACCCGAGCCTTTGAAGTGCCGAGCCATCGGCAAAATCTGATTGTCATTCGTGCCACGCTTAACAACCATATTCACCTTGATGGGTGCGTGTATACCAAGACCCGCAGCCTTGGCAGCTTCAATGCCTTCCAGCACATCTTGCACTGGAAAATCTACATCATTCATACGTTTGAACACGGCATCATCAAGCCCGTCTAAACTAACTGTGACGCGCTGCAGGCCAGCACCGACAAGGCTTTGCGCTTTACGCTTGAGCAGCGATCCGTTGGTTGTGAGTGTGATATCGAGCGGTTTGCCATCCTGTGTGCGTAGCTTCGCCAGCATCTCAATCAGCACTTCAATGTTTTTGCGCAAGAGCGGTTCACCGCCCGTTAGACGAATTTTTTGCACGCCTTGCGAGACAAAAATTTTGGCAAGTCGCGCTATTTCTTCAAAGCTCAATAAGCTACTTTGCGGTAAGTACACATAGTCTTTGTCGAACACTTCTTTGGGCATGCAATAACTGCACCTGAAATTGCAACGATCAGTGATACTGATCCTGAGATCTCTAAGTGGTCTGTGGCGTTGGTCGATGAGCATGGGGTAATCATACCCATAGGTGTAAACCACATGTCAGCTTCATCTGTTTTGGGGAACAATAGCAGCTTCTTCTTTGTTTGGAGCTTGTATGAATATCAAAAGTCAGAAGGACTTTTTCTCGGGACTGATGTTCCTCGTGGTGGGTGCTTTATTTGCGTTTGGCGCGACTAAGTACAACGTAGGTAGCGCAGCTCGCATGGGTCCTGGATACTTTCCGCTCTTGCTTGGCATTTTGTTGGCCGTTTTAGGCGCTGGCATTATTTTTTACTCGATGGTTCATAACCCCACCCATGGCAAAGAAGGCGACAAGGTTGGCGTTTGGGCTTGGAAGCCAATTTGTTTTGTTTTGGGCGCCAACATTTTGTTTGGCATGGCACTCGGTGGCTTGCCCAGCATCGGTCTGCCAGTGCTCGGTTTGGTTATCGGTATTTTTGTGCTCGTCGCTGTGGGCGGTTTGGCCGATAAATCGAATCCTCCAAAAGCGATGCTTCGTGGTTTCTTTATCGCTATTCCTATTACGGCTGTTGGGTTGGTGGTTGCCAAGCAATTTCCAAAGTTGCAAGCGTTGCTTGGTGAAATGCCATTCTTAGTAGTTTGCGTGCTGCTGACTGCGCTTGTGCTCTACGGATTTCTGACCTTCTTGTTGCCCTTGATTTTTACGAAATTGCTTGGTAACGCAACGTTTAAAAAAGTCATGATTGGCGCGGCTGCACTTGCCGTTGCTTATGGCTTATACAAAATTTCAGCATCCACTGACCTCAAAGCTTTTGCTGCTGGACTTGGCTTTTTAGCTGAAATGGAATTCAAAATTTTGCTAGCCGTTGCATTGATCTTTTTGACACCAAAATTAGCGCACAAGCTTGGTTTTAACGACGGCAACGCGATTCAATTGGCTTTGC
This sequence comes from Comamonadaceae bacterium, assembly GCA_031430155.1. GTDB lineage: Bacteria > Pseudomonadota > Gammaproteobacteria > Burkholderiales > Burkholderiaceae_C > JASGCK01. The sequence goes on along the minus strand of JANPAY010000061.1, from coordinate 2,601 downwards.
TGATCTCCACCATGTGCTTTTTGAGCGTGTGGGCATTTATCGACGGCCTGCGCTTGCAAATCCCAATGTGGCCAACATTCATTACAGGCTAAGGAGAAATAGAACATGATGGATTTAATCAGTAACCTCTCCCTCGGTTTTGGTGTCGCGTTTACCGCGCAAAACCTGCTCTACGCCTTTATTGGTTGTATTTTGGGTACGCTCATTGGTGTGCTGCCAGGCATTGGCCCTGTGGCTACGATCGCGATGCTCTTGCCTGCCACGTATGCTCTGCCTCCGATTGCTGCGCTGATCATGTTGGCCGGTATTTATTACGGTGCTCAGTATGGTGGTTCTACAACGGCTATTTTGGTGAACTTGCCAGGAGAGTCTTCATCAGTCGTGACCTGTATTGATGGCTACCAGATGGCAAGGCAAGGCAGGGCGGGTCCAGCACTGTCAGCTGCTGGCCTTGGCTCCTTCTTTGCGGGTTGCGTGGGCACCGTGATTTTGGCTGCATTTGCGCCACCACTGACCGAGCTTGCGTTTAAGTTCGGTCCTGCTGAATACTTCTCGCTCATGATTTTGGGCTTGATTGGCGCAGTGGTGTTGGCTTCGGGCTCCTTGCTCAAAGCGATTGCCATGATTGTCCTCGGGCTTTTGATGGGCTTAGTCGGCACTGACGTGAACTCAGGCGTCGCGCGTTATAGCTTTGACATCCCAGAGCTGACCGACGGCATTGGCTTCGTGGTAGTCGCGATGGGTGTGTTTGGTTATGGCGAGATCATTACCAACTTGGCGCAACCTGAAGGTGATCGCGAGATTTTTACCGCTGAAGTCAAGGGCTTGTTCCCAACGCTAGACGATTTCAAGCACATGTTGCCAGCAGTGTTGCGCGGTACCACACTGGGATCGCTCTTGGGCGTGTTGCCAGGTGGCGGCGCACTGCTCGCAGCTTTTGCGGCATACACGCTTGAGAAAAAAATCAAGCTGAAGCCAGGCGAGATCGAATTTGGCAAAGGTAATATTCGCGGTGTTGCAGGCCCCGAGTCCGCTAATAACGCGGGTGCACAAACATCGTTCATTCCGCTTTTGACGCTGGGCATCCCACCTAATGCTGTGATGGCGCTCATGGTTGGCGCGATGACGATTCACAACATTCAACCTGGTCCTCAGGTGATGACGAGCAACCCAGAGCTCTTCTGGGGTTTGATTGCTTCCATGTGGATTGGCAACTTGATGCTGATTATTTTGAACTTGCCACTCATCGGCATGTGGATCAAGCTCTTGACCGTGCCTTATCGCTTCATGTTCCCTGCGATCATTTTGTTCTGTGCGATTGGCGTGTACTCCACCAATAACAATACGTTTGATATTTGGATGGTGGCTGCGTTTGGTTTTATCGGCTATGTATTTGCCAAACTGAAAGTGGAAGCCGCGCCCTTGCTGCTCGGATTCATCTTAGGCCCCATGATGGAAGAGAATCTGCGTCGTGCGCTACTCTTGTCACGCGGTGACTGGAGCGTGTTCGTGACGCGTCCACTATCCGCGGGACTGCTCATTGCCGCAGCATTGCTCTTAGCGATCGTGCTGTCACCAGCGATTAGCAAGAAGCGTGAAGAGGCATTTGTTGAAGACTAATTAGCGCTTCGATAAATAAAAAACGGCACTTTTTAGTGCCGTTTTTTTATGAGTGATTGTTAAAAAATGTGTTGATGTTGTCAAACGCGGTGCCGTAATAAGCCTCGTAATTGTCGCGCTCTACAAAGCCAATGTGCGGCGAACATAGACAATTAGGCAAGTCTTGCAGTGGATGACGCAGGCCATCCATCAAAGGCTCTTCCTCATACACATCTACAGCGGCAAAGCCAGGGTGGCCTAGTTTGAGTGCGTTGTAGAGTGCCCCTTCTTCTACCAATTCAGCGCGGCTGGTATTGACAAAAATAGCGTCTGATTTCATTAAGGCCAAATCAGCCGCTGTGACGTAATTTTTTGTCTCCGCGCCAAGGCGTAATTGAACGCTAATGACATCGCAAGTGCTAAAGAATGTTTCGCGTGAGCTAGCCACCGCAAAGCCTTTACCAGCGGCCTTGGCAACGCTACTCGCGCGTCCCCAAACCAAGGGTTTGGCACCAAAGGCTTGCCCAATCCTGCAGATTTGCTCGCCAATACGTCCAAAGCCCAAAACGCCTAAAGTTCTGCCTTGCAGTTGTCGTCCCACAAAGCCTTGCCATTGGCCATTTCGCATACGCTCCACTTCCTCTGTGAAGTGACGCAAGCTCGACAAAATCAGCAGCATGCCAAGCTCTGCCGTGGCTGCACCTGAGCCGCTGCCTTCCAGCACCGTCACGCCGTGTTTTTTGCAGGCCTCCATGTCGATGTGATTAGCGACCTTGCCTGTTTGCGAAATCACTTTGAGACGCGGCAGGCGCGTCAGCAACTCGTCGGTGATGCGTGTTCGCTCACGCGTCAGCACAATCGCGTCGGCGTCTTTGAACCTAGCGACTAAATCGTCCAAGTTGCGGGCGGTGTCGTTGTAAATCGTGACGCTGTGTCCCGCTAGTTTTTGATAGCAGTCAAGTGTTGTCACGCAGTTTTGATAGTCATCAGGAATTACGATAT
>JANPAY010000060.1:0-6531 GCA_031430155.1 Comamonadaceae bacterium | reverse complement strand
TTAGCGCTAAGTTCACCTGCTGTTTGGTACTTTGCGCACCTCAAATCACCAGAAGTCGATGCCATTGGTGCGACCTTGCCAGGTTTGCCGTTTGTGATTTTGGGTCGTACACCGACTGCCGCTTGGGGCTTTACCAACACAGGGCCCGATTCGCAAGACTTGTATTTAGAGCAAATTGACCCTGCCAACCCTAAACAGTACCGTACGCCCACAGGCTTTGCGGCGTTTACTGAGCGCGAAGAGATCATTAAAGTGAAAAAGCAGGGCGATGTGAAGTACACGGTTCGGTCAACGCGTCACGGTCCTGTGGTGAGCGATGCGCAAAGTGCTTACGAGCCAATTTTGAACAAAGCCAAATACGCTGTGGCACTGCGCTGGGCGGCGCTAGATGCCGATAACCTAACCATCGTCGCAGCGACTAAAGTGATGCAAGCTAAGAATATCAATGACTTAGAGCAGGCTTACAGCACCAATCATTCGCCCACACAAAACATTGTGATGGCCGATACGACGGGGCAAACGATGTACAAAGCCGCAGGGAAAATGCCGCTACGCACGGCGGCAGACGACATCAAAGGTATGGCACCAAGCCTAGGGTGGGAAGCCAAATACGACTGGGCGGGCTGGTTGCCGTACGACAAAACCCCAGAAGTACGCCATGCTGCCATTGATAAAAAAGGCTGGCACGTGACGGCCAATCAAAAAATTCATGCGAACGATTACCCATTTTTCATTGGGCAAGACTGGGCGCAGTCCTACCGTTTTGACCGTATTGAGACGCTACTTGCGCAAACACCTAAGCACACAGCGGCTAGCGTACAAAGTACACTGAACGATCACGTCTCGTTGGCGGCGCAAAAACTGTTACCCACCATCAAAAGTATTCAATCCGACCACCCGATGGCGGCTGCCGTGCAAGCACAGCTTAAAAACTACGATGGAACAATGTCTAAGGAAACGGTCGCTGGCACGGTTGTCAACTTGTGGGTTGATGAATTAACGCGTCATTTGCTTGGTGACAAGCTAGGCGCAGCAAAACTTAAAACTCTCTACGGCAAACGTCAATTCCGCCAAGGCATCGAGGAAATGATTGCTGCGGATCAAGGCAAAGGCAACAAAGCTTGGTGCGCACCGCAAAGCTGTGCCGAGCGCTATACAGCGGCTCTTGATGCGACTTTGAACAAACTCGGCGATCTCTACGGCAAAGACGTCAGCCTTTGGAGCTGGGGCAAGATGCATGTGGCATTCTCTGGTCACAAGCCATTTAGCAACGTGCCCGTACTCAAAAACTTCTTTACGGTCACGGTGCCAAGCGTTGGCGATCCGTTTACGCCCAACGTAGGACAGTACTATTTGAATGAAGCCGACCGTCCATTTGCGAATCGTCATGCGGCTTCGCTACGCGCGATCTACGATTTAGCAGACTTAGAGAAATCGGAGTTCATTTATCAAACAGGACAAAGTGGTTTGGTTTTTTCTAGCCGCTACAAAGATATGGCGCAAGATTGGTCAAATACTAAATTCAGAAAATTGCAATTGAATACAAACATCTTTCAATCAAACTTAAAGTTGATGCCTTAATCCTCGTTTCAAATAGCATTCTATAAATAACACAATTTATATTATGTTAAATAATCAATCATAGCCTCGAATCAATGAAAAAAGACTTGCCACTGAAACAAAACATCCGCCTACTCGGGAAAATCTTGGGTGACATTATTCGTGAGCAAGACGGCATCCCCGCCTACGAGCTAGTCGAGCGGATTCGGTTGCAATCTGTTGCTTTTAGGCGCAACCCTGATCCTGCGGCAGAGGTCAGCATCACCAAGTTGCTCACATCACTCACCAGCGACCAAGCCGTGCAGGTCATCAGAGCCTTCACCTATTTCAGTCACTTGGTCAATCTGGCGGAAGATCAGCACCATTTACGCCGTGGACTGGTACATGACCGTGCGGGTAGTGTGCGAGAAGGTAGCTTAGAGGGCGCGCTCAAGCGTTTAGACGCGGCTCGAATCTCACACGGCGCCATTGCACAGTTTTTATCGAATGCCTACATTTCGCCAGTGTTAACAGCGCATCCAACCGAGGTGCAGCGCAAGAGTGTTTTGGATGCAGAACGCGCCATTGCCAAACTCTTGATGGAGCGAGATGAGATTGTGGCCCTGCAACAACCTCGCGATGCACTTGCGCCTAAAGCATTGGCTACTAATGAAATGCATATTCGTGTGTTGGTGCTGCAGATTTGGCAGACTCGCCTACTCCGTTTGAGCAAGCTCACGGTAGAAGACGAAGTGGACAACTCTTTGTCGTTCTATGAATCGACCTTTTTGCGTGAAATCCCGAAACTGTATGGCGCTTTAGAGCAGGCGCTGGGGCAAACCAAGCCTTTAGCGCCCTTCTTGCGCATGGGACAGTGGATGGGTGGTGACCGCGATGGCAACCCCAATGTCAACGAGGCTACGCTGGACTACGCCCTGCACCGTCAATGTGAATTGGTACTGCGTCACTATCTCACCGAGGTGCATTATTTAGGTGGCGAGCTTTCGCTCTCCACTCAGATGGTGGACATTTCTCCTGCGATGCAAAAGCTTGCCGATAGTTCGCCTGACACCAGCGAACATCGCCGTGACGAGCCCTACCGCCGCGCATTGATTGGTATTTATGCACGCTTGGCGGCTAGTTTGGCTATTCTGACGGGCGGCGAAGCTTCGCGCCACGCAGTCAAGCCGCAAAATGCCTACTCATCGGCGCGAGAATTCCTTAGCGATCTTCAAACAATCGAGACTTCCTTAACCTCTAGTCATGGCGCAGCGCTTGCCCAGTATCGACTCCACCCGCTCATAAGGGCGGTTCAGGTGTTTGGTTTTCATTTGGCAACGGTCGATTTGCGCCAAAGCTCAGACAAGCACGCCGCCGTTGTCGCTGAATTGATGGCAGTCGCAGGCCAATGCAAAGATTACCTAGCGCTTGATGAGTTGGCAAAACGTGCCCTACTCTTGCAAGCACTCAATGATCCTAGGACACTGCGCATACCGCATACCGAATATTCCGAACTGGCACAGAGCGAAATCGGCATTTTTGAAATGGCGTATCGCTTGCGCCATCAGCTAGGCGCAGAAGCGATTCGGCACTACATCATCAGCCATACGGAGAGCGTCAGCGATTTGCTAGAGGTCCTCGTATTGCAAAAAGAAGTGGGCTTGTTCCAAGGTCGCCTGGATGGCACAGGAACAGCCGATTTGATTGTGGTGCCACTGTTTGAAACGATTGAAGATTTGCGCCAAGCCGCGCCCATCATGCGAGATTTTTACGCCCTACCCGGCATCTTGGCGATGGTCAAGCGCGGAGGTGCGCATCAATACAGCGAGCAAGACATCATGCTGGGCTATAGCGACAGCAATAAAGATGGCGGGATTTTTACCAGCAACTGGGAACTCTATAGCGCGGAAGTGGCCATAGTGGCACTGTTTGACACGATTCACCCCAAAAAGCCGATTCGGCTACGGATGTTCCATGGTCGCGGTGGAACCGTGGGACGTGGCGGTGGCCCCAGTTATCAAGCGATTTTGGCGCAACCGCAAGGTACCGTGCGAGGGCAAATTCGACTGACGGAGCAAGGGGAAGTCATTGGTTCCAAGTACGCCAATCCTGAGTTGGGACGGCGAAATCTTGAGACCTTGGTCGCGGCGACGCTAGAGGCAAGCTTGTTGCCGCCTACTCATGTCGTTTCAACTGAGTTTTTAAGTTTGGCGCAGACGCTCTCCGATAGCAGCATGAAGGCTTACCGTAGCTTGGTCTACGAGACGGCTGGGTTTAGCGATTACTTTTTTAGTGCCACACCCATTCGTGAAATTGCCGAGCTCAATATTGGATCGCGCCCTGCCTCACGCAAGGCGAATCAGGCGATTGAGGATTTGCGCGCCATTCCTTGGAGCTTTAGTTGGGGGCAATGCCGCATGTCGCTGCCTGGCTGGTATGGTTTTGGTAGTGCCGTCATGGATATGAGCACCGATAAAACTAAGCTGGCCTTGCTGCGGAGCATGTACCGTGACTGGCCCTTTTTCCGTACCCTGCTCTCTAATTTAGACATGGTGCTGGCAAAAAGCGACATGGCACTTGCCGCGCACTATGCGCAGTTGGTACCGAACAAGAAGCTTCGCGATAAAATTTTTAACCTTATGCAAAGCGAGTGGCTGCGTACGCAAGAAGCCCTGCGCCTCATCACAGGACAAAAAAGTCGTTTAGCGGGTAACCCAGCTTTAGCGCGCTCAATTGAGCACCGCTTTCCCTACATTGATCCGCTGCATCACCTTCAGGTCGAGCTCATGAAACGCTACCGCGCGGGCAAAGCTGACGATAGAGTGAAGCTTGGAATTCACATGACAATCAATGGGATAGCGGCTGGACTTCGTAATACAGGTTAAGTTTAAAACATCATAAAACTTGCATGAATCTACATCAACTTCGCTTCGTTCAAGAGGTTGCTAGGCGTGGCCTGAACCTCACCGAAGCTGCCAAAGCGCTGCATACGAGCCAGCCTGGCGTATCGAAAAGCATCTTGGAATTGGAAGCAGAACTTGGCATTGATATCTTTGTACGACACGGCAAACGCATCAAAGCCTTGACCGAGCCAGGCCAAGAAGTCTTAAAAACGGTTGAAATCATCATGCGCGAGCTGAGTAATCTGCGCCGTATTGGCGAGCAATACACGGCGGAGGATAGTGGCACACTGAGCATTGCGACCACGCATACTCAGGCACGGTACGTGCTGCCAGCGCCAATTAGCCGCTTACGAGCCGAGTTCCCAAAGGTCAATGTCAGTCTGCACCAAGGCAACCCAAATCAAGTTGCCCGCATGCTGATTGACGAAACCGCCGAAATTGGTATTGCAACAGAGTCGCTAGCGGACTACACCGAGCTGGTCACCCTTCCCTGTTACGAATGGCAACACATGCTGGTGATGCCAGAGGATCATCCGTTGGCTACCAAAAAGCAGATTTCACTGGTAGATTTAGCCGCATATCCATTGGTGACGTATCACCCCACATTTACAGGTCGCACCAAAATTGACGCGGCCTTCCATGCAGCAAAACTCCATCCGCGCATAGCACTGGAAGCGATTGATTCCGACGTGATCAAAACCTACGTGCTATCGGGCATGGGCGTTGGCATTTTGGCTGAAATGGCCATACGGGATGAAATTTCAGAACAATCAATGCCGGCTAAGCCACTACAGATAAGGCCTGCAGGCCATTTGTTTGGTAAAAATATTACTAGAATCGCTTTCAAACGCGGGGCGTATCTGCGTAATTTCGTCTATTCGTTCGCCATGGCGCTTGCGCCCGAGCTCTCAAAATCTGACATTGATAAAGCCCTGAACCCATAAATCTCTGAACTCCCTGAACTCATGACCACACCAGCCATTCAAACAAAACTCCCCGCCGTTGGTACAACCATTTTTACCGTGATGTCGGCTTTGGCGGCAGAGAAAAATGCCGTCAACTTAGGTCAAGGCTTTCCTGACTTCAATTGCAATCCCACACTGGTCGATGCCGTCACAAGCGCCATGCAGCAGGGCCTCAACCAATATCCACCGATGGTGGGCATCCCTGCCCTGCGCCAAGCGGTGTCCGATAAAGTGGTGGCACTGCATGGCAAACGCTACGACGCGAACTCTGAGATCACCATTACCGCAGGTGCTACGCAGGCCATCATCACCGTCATTTTGGCGATTGTGCAAGCTGGCGATGAGGTCATCGTGCTAGAGCCTTGCTATGACAGCTATGTTCCCAATATTGAGTTGGCAGGCGGGGTGGTGGTGCGCGTGCCACTCACCCCCAAAACCTTTCGCCCTGACTTTGACAAGATCAGCGCTGCCATCACGACCAAGACCCGCGCCATTTTGATTAACTCGCCGCACAACCCCAGCGCCACTATTTGGACTGAAGTGGAAATGCTGAAGCTGCAAGAGCTATTGGAGCCGACCAACATCTTTTTAATTAGCGACGAGGTCTATGAGCACATGGTATTTGATGGCAACACGCATCAAAGCGCCGCTAGATTTGCTGGTCTTGCTGACCGCGCTTTTATTGTTTCTAGCTTTGGCAAAACCTTTCACGTGACGGGCTGGAAAGTTGGTACGGTTTGCGCGCCTGCTAGCCTCGCCACCGAATTTAGAAAGGTGCACCAGTTCAACGTCTTCACTGTCAATACGCCCGTCCAGTATGGCTTGGCGAGCTATTTGGCAAATCCAGAGCCATACCTGACGCTGCCCGCTTTTTATCAAAAAAAACGTGAGCTATTCCGTGCTGGATTGGCAAAAACCAAATTCAAAATTTTGCCATCAGAAGGCAGTTATTTTCAGTGCGTAGACATTACCGAAGTGTCGGATTTGTCAGAAGCTGATTTTTGCAAGTGGCTGACGACTGAAATCGGCGTAGCGGCGATTCCACTGTCGGCTTTTTATGGTGATGGCTTCGATCAGCGCGTCGTGCGCTTTTGCTTTGCCAAAAAGGATGAGACGCTCAACTT
>JANPAY010000059.1:0-2343 GCA_031430155.1 Comamonadaceae bacterium | reverse complement strand
GCAAATCAACGCACAAAATTGCGTGCATTGCAAAACCTGCGATATCAAAGATCCGACGCAAAACATTGTGTGGGTGACGCCTGAGGGCGGCGGCGGGCCTAATTACGCCAGCATGTAATCAGAAAATTGGGGACAGGCATGGCGCAAGACCCATTGCATGGACTGACCTTAGAAGTCATCGTGACTCGGCTCGCCGAGCACTACGGCTGGGAGGAGCTGGGCGCTCGCATCCCAGTGCGCTGCTTCAATCTTGACCCTAGCGTTACCTCTAGCCTTAAGTTTTTACGTAAAACGCCTTGGGCAAGAGCGAAAGTAGAAGAACTCTACCTAAGAACAGCGCAGTCTTAGCCGAGCGTGCAAGCTTCATCAAAGCTATAACGCGGCAGACGTCCCATCACTTTGGATGCGTCACCATGACCTAGGCAGCAGATAAAGTTGGTCTTCACAGGTGTGCCCGCCCAAAACGCTTCGTCCACCTTGGCAGGTACGAAACCTGACATGGGACCGCAGTCCAAGCCTTGCAACTTAGCCGCCACCATCAAGTACGCGCCTTGAAGCGTGCTGTTTCTAAATGCTGTGCCTTGAATCAAGCCTTCATTGCCCTCAAAAATGGCGCGAGCGTTCGGGTTAAAAGCAAAGTTTTTATCCAGTTCTTTGTAGAACTCGGGGTTCATGCCAATGATGGCTACAACTGGCGCTGCATTAATCTTCGCTTGGTTGCCAGGTGATGCGCAAGCGGCAAGTTTGGCTTTGGCCTCAGCAGTACGCAAAAACTGAAAACGTGCAGGTTGGCAGTTCATAGACGTTGCGCCCATTTTGGCGATGTCATAAATGGCTTTGATTTGCGCGTCGGTCACGGGAGTATCAAGCCAGCCGTTTTGTGTACGAGCGTTGTTGAAAATGGTATCGATAGCTTGTTTCATGTATGGTCCTTAAAAAAATGATTCTATTGTTCGTCCGCAATCGTGCTGCGCAAAATCCCGATGCCATCAATCTCAATCTCACACACATCGCCAGGTGCCATCCACACGGGCGGTTTACGGGCGTAGCCCACGCCAGCAGGTGTGCCTGTGATGATGACGTCGCCAGGCTCTAGCGTCATGCATTCGGTGATGATGCACAGCGCCTCCACGACATCCCACAAAAAGAGTCCTGTGTTCGAGTCTTGCATGATCTTGCCGTTGAGGCGCGATTGAATCCGAAGGCCTGCTACGCCAGCGGGTAGCTCATCGGGCGTGACGAGCCAAGGACCAAATGCGCCTGTTTTGTCGAAGTTTTTACCAATCGTCCACTGGCCTGTTTTGCGCTGATAGTCGCGGATGGAGCCATCGTTAAAACAGGTATAGCCCGCCACACAATCAAGAGCGTTTTCTTTGGTGAGATGCTTCGCTCGCTTACCAATGACGACCGCCAACTCCGCCTCGTAATCCAAATTTGGCGAGGCTTTGGGGCGAACGATGGGCTGTCCATGTCCAATTAAAGAGTTCGGACCCCGCATAAAAAAGCTGGGGTACTCGGGGCGCGAATGTCCGCCTTCGGCGGCGTGGTCGGCATAGTTAAGTCCCATGCAAATCACCTGACCCGGATGCGGAATCAAAGGTAGGTATTTAAAACCATGACCATGCAACCCCGTGAGTAAATTACAAGCCGAAGTGGGAACGTGCTCCGCTGCCGCGGCTGCGGCCTGCAGTCCACCCTCCATCTTCAAGAGCGCCGTCATATCCATGGGCAGACTTGGATCCACTAGTGACAAGTCAACGTACTCGTTGGAATCACCGCCGCGCAGTACGCCAATTTTGGCAACGCCATCTTCTTCAAAACTAATCAGTCGCATGACACATCCTTCAATTACAAAATTATTCGGCTTTCGCACCCGTGGATTTCACCACAGCCGCCCACTTGTCCACTTCGCTCCGCAAAAATTTACCAAACTCTGCTGGCGTATTACGTTCGGACTCCATGCCGAGTGCCACAAAGCGCGACTTACTGTCTGCCAATTCCATCGTTTTATTGATCTCGCTGTTAATGCGATCAACCAAGGCTTGCGGTGTACCGGCTGGCAAGAAGAAACCTACCCACGTGTAGTCATCAAAATCCGTGTAACCAAACTCAGTCACAGACGGCACATCGGGCAGCAAGCTAGAGCGCTTGGCGCTAGTCACCGCAATTGCGCGGATGCGTCCCGCCTTGATTTGTGGCACCGCTGGCGGCATAGAGGTCGATGACATCGGTGTGTGCCCCGCCACTACCGCATTGATAGCTGCGGCGGGCTGATACGGCACATGCGTGATGTCCACTTTGGCGGCAACTTTGAGGCGCTCAATCGACAAATGCGTGGTGGTG
>JANPAY010000058.1:0-1605 GCA_031430155.1 Comamonadaceae bacterium | reverse complement strand
TGACGGTTTTGATAATTTACGCAGCGACAAACAAATGCAGCCATTGGCGGATGCGGCGCGTTGCCGCTCTGAAGCGGATTGGTTAGTGGGCATCAATGGCACACGCGCCATGACGGCGTTCAATTCGCGTGATGGCGGTTTCTTTTTAACGACGGTGGGGCGCGTTCAAACGCCCACGCTGTCGGTGGTGGTCGAGCGCGAAGAGCAAATTCGCAAATTCATCTCGCGTGACTACTGGGAAGTGCACGCCAGCTTTGATGTGGCAGCGGGAGCGTATCCTGCCAAGTGGATTGATACCGCGTGGAAAAAGGGTGAAGATGAGCACGCCAGAGCCGATCGCGTGTGGGATGCGAAATCGGCAGAGGCCATAGCGGATGCGGTGCGCGGGCAAACGGGCACGGTCTCTGAGCAATCGAAACCGACCACGCAGGCCAGTCCACTCTTGTTTGATTTGACGAGTTTGCAGCGTGAGGCCAATGGCCGCTTTGGCTTTAGTGCCAAGACCACACTGTCGATTGCGCAGTCTTTATATGAGCGTCACAAAGCACTGACTTATCCACGAACCGACTCGCGTGCACTGCCCGAGGACTACGTGCCTGTCGTCAAAAAGACATTTGAAATGCTGGCTGATAGCGGGATGCGTCATCTTGCACCGCATGCGCTGGTGGCGCTCAACAAGGGTTACATCAAACCGACTAAGCGCGTGTTTGATAACGCCAAGGTGAGCGATCACTTTGCCATCATCCCGACGCTAGAAGCACCAAGTGGCCTCTCCGAAGCAGAACAAAAAGTGTATGACTTGGTGGTTCGGCGCTTTATGGCTGTGTTTTATCCAAGCGCTGAGTACATGGTCACCACCCGCCTCACAGTCGTTAAAAATCACACCTTTCAATCGAATGGCAAAGTGCTGGTCAACCCAGGTTGGTTGGCCATCTTTGGTAAAGAAGCGCAAGATCAAAATTCAGAAGGTAGTACCGAAGGCGGTCAAAATTTAGTCGCGGTCAATAGCGGTGAAAAACCATTGTGTGCTGAAGTGGAGAGCAAGGGCCTCAAGACGCGCCCACCCGCTCGTTATTCAGAGGCCACGCTCTTGGGCGCTATGGAAGGTGCAGGCAAGTTGGTCGAAGACGACGATATGCGCGAAGCCATGCAGGAAAAGGGGCTGGGCACGCCAGCCACACGTTCCAGCATCATTGAGGGCTTGATCGCCGAGAAGTACATGCTACGAGAAGGGCGTGAACTCATCGCTACTGCCAAGGCGTTTCAACTCATGACCTTGCTTCGCGGTTTGGATGTGGAAGAGTTGACCAAGCCAGCGCTCACGGGTGAGTGGGAGTACAAGCTGTCGGAGATGGAGCACGGACGCATGTCACGCGAAGCCTTTATGGGCGAGATTGCGGCGATGACGCAAAGCATGGTTCAAAAAGCCAAGTCATTTGATCGCGATACGGTACCAGGCGACTATTCAACACTCACCCAAGCCTGCCCAAATTGCGGTGGTGTCGTCAAAGAAAATTACCGCAGATACGCATGCACTGGAACCCTCGCCTCTAGTGGGAGAGGGCAGGGTGAGGGGGATGCAAGCGGATGCGGTTTCAGCTTCAC
>JANPAY010000057.1:0-3021 GCA_031430155.1 Comamonadaceae bacterium | reverse complement strand
GAAAGCTCATGTAGGGCTGCGGCGCCATCAGGTGGATGGCCGGGTGCAGCGCCATGCCGATCTTGGCCAGGTTGCCGCGGGTGCGCGGATGCACCGGAAACACCAGCGGGATATGCTGCGCCACCTGGTTGAGCGCGCCGGCAATGCCGGCCAGGGCCTCGGGGCTGTCCACATTGGACGGGCGGTGCAGCGTCACCACGCCATAGCGGGCGCCCAGCTGGGCCTTGATGGCCTGGGTCTCGTAGCCGCTGCGGTCCATCGTGGCCAGCTGGCGCGCCTGGTGCATCACGTTGTCCACCATCACATGGCCCACGTGATAGATGCGCTCGTCGGCATGGCCCTCGCGCCGCAGGTGCATCAGGCCGCTGGGCTCGGTGACAAAGAACCAGTCGCTGATCGAATCGGTGACGATTCGGTTGATCTCTTCGGGCATGGCCATGTCGCCGCTGCGCAGGCCGGCCTCTACATGGGCCACCGGGATGCCGGCCTTCTTGGCCACGATGGCGCAGGCCAGGGTGCTGTTGACGTCGCCCACCACCACCACCGCGTCGGGCCGGTCTTGGGCGCAGTGCTGCTCAAAGGCCTCCATGATGCGGGCCGTCTGCGATGCATGGCTGCCACCGCCGCAGTTGAAGTGCACGTCGGGCGCGGGGATGCCCAGCTCCTCGAAGAACACGTCGCTCATGTTGCGGTCGAAGTGCTGGCCGGTGTGCACCAGCTTCCAGGCCAGCCGGCCGTCGGCTTGCAGCGCGCGCACCATCGGCGCGATCTTCATGAAGTTGGGCCGGGCGCCGGCGACGATGTGGATGCAGGGCTTGGGCATGGTCGCTGTGGCCGGTGTCTTCAGGGGTTGGAGGCTTGGAACTCGGCATAGGCCACCGCCAGGCCCACGTCCAGCGGCATGCTGGCGCGCCAGCCGGCGGCGTTGATCAGGCCCACGTCCATCAGCTTGCGCGGCGTGCCGTCGGGCTTGCTGGCGTCGTACACCACCTGGCCCTCATAGCCCACGGTGCGGCGCACCAGTTCGGCCAGCTCGGCGATGGTCACGTCCTCTCCCACGCCCACGTTCACCAGCGGCGGCTCGAAGCGGCCGGTGACAGATTCATCGCTGCCCAGCAGCGGGGTGAACTGCGCATCCGGCAGGCCCATCAGGTAGACGCAGGCCTCGGCCATGTCGTCGCTGTACAAGAACTCGCGCCGCGGCGTGCCGCTGCCCCACACCGTGACGGTGGGCTCGCCGCGCAGCTTGGCCTCGTGGAACTTGCGGATCAGCGCCGGGATCACGTGGCTGTGGGTGGGGTGGTAGTTGTCGCCCGGGCCGTACAGGTTGGTGGGCATGGCCGCCAGGTAGCGGCACCCGTACTGGCGGTTGTAGCTCCAGCACATCTCGATGCCGGCGATCTTGGCCAGCGCATAGGGCCGGTTGGTGGGCTCCAGCGGGCCGGTGAGCAAGGCGCTCTCTTTCATCGGCTGCGCTGCCAGCTTGGGGTAGATGCAGCTCGACCCCAGGAACAGCAGGCGCTGCACGCCCGCCAGCCAGGCCGCGTGGATCACGTTGCTCTGGATGGCGAGGTTGTCGCGGATGAACTGCGCCGGGAAGCTGTTGTTGGCCACGATGCCGCCCACCTTGGCGGCGGCCAGGTAGACCTGTTCGGGCTTCTCGGCGTCGAAGAAGGCGCGGGTGGCGCGCTCGTCGGTCAGGTCCAGCTCGGCATGGCTGCGGGTGATCAGGCCGGTGTGGCCCAGGGCCTGCAGGCGGCGCACGATGGCGCTGCCCACCAGGCCGCGGTGGCCGGCGATGTAGATGCGGGGGGTGGTCATGCGAGCAGGCCTGTCAACTCAGGGTAGCTGGGAATCACGCCATCGAGCGTCAGCAATCTCCGGCCCGTGGTCAGTGCGGTGGCGATGATGAAGCGATCGGCGGGATCGCGATGGATATCGGCCAGGTTGGCCGCAGTGGCGGCGATTTGCCAGTCGAGTGACAGGCAAGTCACGCCAGACCCTGCCAGTGCTTCAGCCAGCCAATCGGCCAGGGGGATCGGCAGCATCAGCCGGCCGCGCCGAGCAAGGTAGGCTACCTCCCAACACGACACGGCGGACACTGCCAAATCGTCATCGGCTTCCAGCTTGGCCAACACCGACGCTGGCAGCTCCGCGCCCTCAGGCGACAGCCAGCGCAGCCAGATGTGCGTATCAAGCAACATCACTTCAGCGCGTCCCAATCTTCAGCGTCTGCTGCGGGAGACATGATGTCGCCGGTGATGCGCGTACCCGCCAGCAAGGGCGAGGGCCTTGGCCTGCTTGCCGGCTTGGGTTCAGTGCTGGCCGCCGGCAAATCGGCGTCTAGCACGATGACTTCCACACGCTTGGCATGAAAGTTGTCAGGCAGATGGATCGTCACCGTGCGTCCGTGCACGTCCACCAACTCTCGAAGGGCATTCATGGTTCGATCCTTGCTGCGTGGGCTGGTCACTCTAGCTCGGCATGGCTGCGGGTGATCAGGCCGGTGCGGCCCAGGGCCTGCAGGCGGCGCACGATGGCGCTGCCCACCAGGCCGCGGTGGCCGGCGATGTAGATGCGGGGGGTGGGGGTCATGCCGGCTTGTCCGATGGCTGGTTCAGGGGTCTTGGCATCGCGGGGTCAGAGGCCATACGCCTGTGCGCAATACGTCTTCAAGCGGCTGAGGTAGCCGAACAGGGCTGCTGTCTCGGCTGCCAGCAACTCAAAGAACTTGACCAGTCGTGCAGTGTTCTGCTCATAGTCGTGATTGACAGCGTTACGCAGTTCGCGAATCAGCTTCCAATGTTCGGTCGTGTCGAGTATTTGCAGCCGCTCCATGAACGCCAGCACCGTGCCGAAGCGGTCAACATCCTGCTCCTCTTCAATGGCTACGGCACGCATGGTCTTGCCCAGGTGCTCCTGGAACTCGCTGAATCGAACCCGAAACGCGGCCAACGACTCGTGCTGATCTGGGGTCAAGGTCTGCCAATCGGCCAGCAGCAAGAGCGGTTGGACCTGGCC
>JANPAY010000056.1:0-6075 GCA_031430155.1 Comamonadaceae bacterium | reverse complement strand
CACCTGCTGCCGTTGCTCCTAGAGCAGTAGCACCTGCTGCCGCACCTGCTGCTGCTGCCGCACCTGCTGCCGCACCTTCGGCTCCAGCTCCGGTCGCTCCTCCTGCTGCCGTTAAAGTAACTTACGCTGCTGACGCTTTCTTTGACTCTGGTAAATCAGTTGTTAAAGCTGACGGCAAAGCCAAGCTTGACGATTTGACCAGCAAAGTCAAAGCGATCAACTTAGAAGTCATCATTGCTGTGGGTCACACCGACTCTGACGGTAGCGACGCATCTAACCAATCGCTATCCGTTCGTCGCGCTGAAGCTGTCAAGGCTTACTTGGTGTCTAAAGGCATTGAGAAAAACCGCGTTTACACTGAAGGCAAGGGCGAGAAGCAGCCAGTTGCTGACAACAAGACCAACGAAGGCAAGGCTAAAAACCGCCGCGTTGAAATTGAAGTTGTGGGTACACGTTCAAACAAATAATCCTGTTTGAATTCACAAAAAAACCTGCCTCGGCAGGTTTTTTTACGTCCCATCTTTATGCCTTGAGCTTAGATTTCAGCCATCGCAGGACAGAACCTAGCACGGGAATCTTTTCGTACAGTTCTTCAGCAGCGTCCCAATAATCGCGGTGTAAGGTAATAAGACCCTCCGCATTCAATTCAAAATGCGTCGCGCCGTGAATCATTTGCGCTTTGCCGCGCGCCACAAATGAAAAATCCCAGCGCATAAAAATTTGTGGCCATCTTCCCTCCACGCCGTCTTTGGCAATCAATGCCGTGACTGCAAATTTAGGTTCATCCACTTGGCTAAACATATGACTAAAGATGTGCGCAATCGCGCCGCGCCCTTGCACATCGTTAAACGGGTCTTTAAATCTGGCATCCACCGCATAGAGCTGGGATAGTGCATTCACGCCACCTAGGGTAAGCCCTTCGAAGCCTTGCTGGATAAGGCTGGCAGCAGTGTCGATATCAAATCGTACGCTCATAAAAGTTTCCTCGCCAATTTGAAATAAAGACTGCGCGGCAGCCAACCCAGCACTTTTAAGAAGCGCGTAAATCGTTTGGGGAAATGAATTTCAAACTCACCTT
Source organism: Comamonadaceae bacterium (assembly GCA_031430155.1). Classification (GTDB taxonomy): domain Bacteria; phylum Pseudomonadota; class Gammaproteobacteria; order Burkholderiales; family Burkholderiaceae_C; genus JASGCK01. Next base: position 4,997 of record JANPAY010000056.1, on the reverse strand, counting down.
TGGCAAGTCCACGCACAATCTGCTCTGCCGCCACTGAGGCCGAAATGAGTGCTGGCATGTCGAAATCGTTGTCAGCCGTGAGCGGCGTTTTGACAAACCCTGGGCACACCAGCGTCACGGCCACACCTTTGTTTGCCAGCTCCAAATACAGCGTCTCCGCCATATAGCTCAGCGCCGCCTTGCTAGCACCGTACACCAAAGCTTTGGGCAGCGCACGGTAGCCCGCCACGCTGGAGACCAGCACCACATGCCCGCGCTTGGCCGTCGTGTACACAGGCAGTACCTCTGCCAGCACGTTGAGAGGACCACCCACATTGACTTCAAACTGCTGCTTGGCGCGGGAAAGATCGAACTCCTTGGCCAACATCGGCTCGTAGCTACCCGCATTCACAATCACCATATCGGGCATGGTGCTTGGAGCTGATGCTTCGCAAGCCTTATGCCATATCGCTTCTACGGCCTTGCTATCGGTAAAGTCCATCGCGAGTGAACTAGAGCGAGGCAGCTCTAACGAGAGCGCCGCCAAACGCTCCGCATTCCTCGCACTCAAAATCACATGTGCGCCAAGACTAGAGAGCCTGCGCGCCAACGCCTCGCCAATGCCCGTGGACGCGCCAATGAGCCAAACGCTTTTGTCTTGCCAATCTGTTGACTTTATTTTTGGATTAAAGCTCATGGTTCGATCATCACGCTTTTTCTAAGGTGAAGTGCATCACGCTGGTGTCACCTGACTCAAACCCCGCTTCGCAATAGGCTAAATAAAAATCCCACATGCGAATGAACTTTTCTGGATAACCCAGCGCACGCACCTCCGTCAATTTGTCCAAAAAATGACTCCGCCATACCGCCAACGTACGCGCATAGTCAGTGCCAAACTCAAACGTCTCAATCACGCGCAAACCATGGCTGGATGCGGTCTCTGCAAAGACGCTCGGGCTTGGCAGCATGCCGCCTGGAAAAATATATCGCTGGATGAAATCCGTGCCCTTGCGATAACGCTCAAACAGCTCGTCCTTAATCGTAATGCTCTGAATGCAAGCCTTCCCACCCGCTTTTAAGTTGCGCGAAATGCACTCAAAGTAGGAAGGCCAATACGCTTCGCCGACAGCTTCAAACATTTCGATGCTGGCAATCCCGTCGTATTGATTGGACTCATCACGGTAATCTTGCAGTTTCAAATCTGCCGTATGTCCCTGTCCCGATTGAACGAGTCGCTCCTTGGCGTAATTCAATTGCTCGGTTGAAAGCGTCAAACCCGTAATGCGTCGTCCTGCCGCGCTTGCCACATCCGCAAAACCGCCCCAGCCACAGCCAATTTCCAAGATGTTTTTGGCATCCCCAAGCTGTCCCAGCACGCGTTGGTACTTGGCTTCTTGCGCCACGGGCAAAGAAACGTCAGCACCCGAAAACAAGGCACTGCTATAGGTCATGCTAGGGTCTAACCACAGCTTATAAAAATCATTGCCTAAGTCGTAATGCGCCTCAATGTTTTTTCGCGCTTGGCGCTTGGTGTTGCGTCTGAACACATGCAGTAAACGATCTAACAGCACGCCCCACCAACTGCCATGCAGCGCGGCTTCAATCGCTTGGCGATTTTTAACAAAAAGCTTGAGGAGCTGCGGCAAATCCGTCGTGGTCACTTTGCCGTGCATAAACATTTCGGCAAAAGCAATATCACCGCCGCGCAAAATTTCGCTGTAGACCCTCGCATCCAAAATATGTAAATCGGCGCTAGAGCCAGTGGACTCACATTCAGGGCCGAATCGGATCACCTCACCGCTAGGCGCCGTGAGGGTTAATGTGCCGTGCTGGAGTTTCTCCAGCATCCCAAAAATAATGCGTTCATTGACTGTGCGTGACATTGATAGAGGGCTTGCTTGGCAAGCGGTAAAAGCGCGCGCCCTTGCACCATAGCCTGAGCGCCTCGTAATGTATCCGAAGTAACACTACCAGAGCGTGCAAAGGATACCCGAACAAGACGCGCAAACAGGTCAAAGTTGTCACATTCGCATTCCGCCCAGAAATGCTGGTCGATAGCGTGATGTCGCCGGGCCTTTCAGGGTGATGGTGCGCGTCCATGTAATCAATACGCACCACCGAACGATTTGGATTCAAATCGGACGCTCCTAGACGCCACCGAAAACGATATTCACCGCGCACGGGGAAAAATGGACTGACATGAAACACCTTTTGCGCCACCATCGTTTCTCCATCCACTAGCGGCGAGCCGTCCTTGTGGTACAGCAAATAGCAGTGCTGCTCGCCAAAGGTGTTGTGCACCTCGACCACTGCCGCGTGAAGCACGCCAGCACTATTGTGGCAAAACCAAAAGCTCACGGGCTTGAACGCATAGCCCAGCACACGCGGGAACGTATGCAGCCATACCTCGCCCGTCTGCTCACCCGTGCAGGACGTGATGCCCTGCTCGATTAGCAGTTTGTCGAGCGCAGCGAGCGCGCTGCCGTGCGTTTTGGTGCGCTTGAAATGGTCGCTATCCGCAAAGCCAAGCGGGCTGGACTTGTTAAGACCAAACAGTCCGCAAGCCAATCTAGATGCGGGCTGCGAAGCAATAGCCCGCATAGGAAGACGTACGAACACGCTGCCCACCTCGAAGCTGTTTTCTCTCGGCCATAGCCTTTTGTGACGCGTCACGCCAAAGCCAAATTCAAGCGTTAAAGAGGGCTTCATCTTAATCCAGCCAGCACGCCTTGGGCGGCCAACCTGCCCGACTGAAAGCCATCTTCATGGAATCCATAGTTCGCCCACGCACCCGCAAACCAAACGCCTCCCCCTGTTTTATTCGCCCTATCCCCTTGAATGCTTGGCAGCGCTTGCTGCGCCGCAATCGCGCCGCTGTCGAATACAGGGTGGTCATAGTCAAACGTTTGAATCACTTTGGCAGGGTCTATGGGGCTTAGTGGATTCAAACTCACCAGCACGGGCGTATCCAACCCAACAGGCAGCGGCTGTAGTTTGTTGAGCAAATAGTGCAGGCAGACGCGCTGACTGTTTGGATTAGCGTCACTAGATTGCGTCTCGTAATTCCACGCCGCCCAAGCACGCGGGTGGCTCGGCAGCACGGATGAATCCGTATGCAGTACGGCACGATTCGGCTGATACCGAATCGCTCCCAAAATACGCTGCTTGTCCGCTGTTGGCGTGTCCAGCAAGCGCAGCGCTTGGTCAGAATGCGTCGCCACAATGACCGCATCAAAACGCTCTACGCCCGCTGCCGTGTGCAGAGTCACACCATCACTGGCGCGCACGATTTTTGTCACGACTTGTCCAAGGTGTAGCCCACAACCCTTACTGGATAAGGCTTCCAGCACTTTAGTGACGTACTGGCGAGAGCCGCCTTGCACCGTGTACCACTGCGGACGATTCGTGATTTGCAAGAGTCCGTGGTTATGGCAAAAGCGCGAAAACGTCGCCATGGGATACGCTAGCATCGTCTCAGTTGGGCAACTCCAAATCGCCGCCGCCATCGGGATCAGATACCAGTCGCGCAACTCAGCGGAGTAACGATTGGCAACCAAATACTCACCTAGCGTTTGCGTGGTGTTAGGCGGTGCTAGCGCAAAGCTTGTGGCCGCTTTATTGAAACGCAGCATGTCCTTCAGCATCCGCCAAAAACGGGGATTCAGCAAGTTTTTACGCTGGGTAAAAACACTCGATAGGCTATTGCCTGCCCACTCAAGAGATTTTCCAACTTGCACAGAAAAACCCATATCGGATGGCGCTGTCACCACATCTAGCTGATCAAAAAATGGCGTGAGTCCAGGATAGGTTTTGTGATTGAAGACCAAAAATCCCGTATCCACACCAAATGTTTTCCCGCCAACCGTCACATCCACTGTATGCGCGTGACCACCAGGGCGGGACTCGGATTCATACAGCGTGACGCGGGCTCGTTCAGACTGCGCCAAATGCCAAGCTGCGGAAAGACCCGCTACCCCGCTGCCGACCACAGCAATCTCGTACATCGTTTGTTTATGGTTCATAAGAGACAATTACAGCATGAACGCAAAGACTCTAGATGACACCAATCAAAATTTTGATGTGGCCGAACTCGCCAAATTTACCGATGTTGCACACGACTGGTGGGACACCAGCAGCCGCTCGTTTGGTGCGCTGCACACCATCAATCCGTTGCGCTTAGGCTGGATAGATTCGATAGCACCACTTGCAGGGAAACGCATACTGGACGTAGGCTGCGGTGGCGGCATTCTTGCCGACAGCATGGCGCGTACGGCCGCCGCCAATGACAGTGGAGGCACGGTCTTGGGTGTTGATCTTGGCCGCGAATCGCTGCAAATTGCACAATTGCATGCGCTCGAAGCGGATACACCCAGCGTCAGCTACCGTGAGATAAGTGCAGAGGGCTTGGCCGTCGAGTCACCTGCTTCATTTGATGTGGTGACCTGCATGGAGATGCTGGAGCATGTCCCTGATCCCGCTGCCATCGTACAGGCTTGTGCCGCCTTGGTTAAACCCAACGGCTGGATATTTTTCTCCACCATCAACCGTAATTTGCAATCGTTCGCATCGGCGATTGTGGGCGCTGAATATGTGCTGGGGCTCATTCCACGCGGCACGCACGAATACGCCAAATTTATCCAACCTGCCGAGCTGATGCGTTGGGCACGTGAGTGCGGACTTAGCCCGCAAGCCACATCTGGATTGGGCTATAGCCCGATCACCCAGCGCTACACATTAAATTCCGACACCAGTGTCAACTACATGATTGCGATGCAAAAAGCATGAGCGCAGCATTACAAGTAACAAAACCAGCCGCTATCTTTTTTGATTTAGACGGAACACTGATCGACAGCGCCCCCGATCTAGGCGCTGCTGCGGACAAGATGCGGCGTGATCGCGGCATGCCCTCATTACCAGACGCACTCTATCGTCCGATGGCAGGCGCAGGCGCACGCGGGATGCTCAAAATCGCATTTGATATGACTCCCGATCACGCTGATTTTTTAACTTTTCGCGAA
>JANPAY010000055.1:0-8557 GCA_031430155.1 Comamonadaceae bacterium | reverse complement strand
AGGCCTTATTTGTGTGGGGCTACTGGCACTTATCCGCTGGTTACTAGGCCGCTATTTTGTTCGCCGCATTGGCGGCTACACAGGCGACTGTTTGGGTTTTGCACAACAAGTGTTTGAGCTTGTCGTCTACGCCGTCTTCGTGGCGTGGCTCGCGTTTTAAAGGCATGGCTCTCGTTTTAATTCGCCACCCACAGCCCGAAGTTGCTGCGGGTATTTGTTACGGCAAGACTGATTTGCTGCTGCGCGAACCAGCCACCCTATCGGCACAAGAGATTGATGGACGTCTCAGCCAGCAGACGGCACACAATTCGACACTCAGGCAAGCCCCATCCCATATGACCTGCAGCCCGCTTAGGCGGTGCGCCGAGCTTGGCGCTGCACTTGCTGCGGTACATCAAAACGCAGCGCTCACCTTCGATACCAGGTTGCAAGAGTTAGATTTTGGCAACTGGGAAATGCAGCCTTGGGACAGCATCGGCAAGTCTGCAATGGACGCTTGGATTGCCTCGGGTTTTGACGCGCATCACGGCGGCGAGAGCTTAGAGGCTCTAGATAACCGAGTCGCAAGCTGGCTGCATGATGTGCAGACCACTTATGCTGCCGATCAAACACTGTGGGTCATCACGCACGCGGGGGTGATCAGATCTATCCTGCGCCAACGAAAAATTTGCAGCTTCGATGAAAGCCTCGCGTGGCCGATTGGCTATGGTCAGTTTATTGAATTAGTTTTGGAGTAACCCATGCCGCAAGCTTTAAAAACACTCGTACTCGGCGGCGCCCGCTCAGGCAAAAGTAACTATGCGGAATCCCTTGCCGAATCACTCACCCAACCAGGCAATAAACAAGTTCTCTATATCGCTACGGCTAAGCAACCCAAAGCTCATGCAGACAGCGAAATGCAAGCACGCATCGCGCACCACCAAGCGCGGCGCAATCCTGCATGGAAAACACTAGAAGTACCCTTGCTGCTCGGCGAAGCCATTCAAATGCACAGCACCTCTAGGCGTATCGTGGTGGTGGATTGCCTCACGGTGTGGCTGAGCAATCTGCTGTTTGACTCATCCACAATCTATCCTGAAGTAGGTATCATTGATTTACCAACTGAATTTGTGATACAGCGCCAAGCCTTGCTGGACGCGCTCTCCAAGGCCAAGGGCGATATCATTTTGGTGACCAACGAAGTCGGCATGGGGCTCGTGCCCATGGGCGCGATCAACCGATTGTTTGTCGATGAAGCTGGGCGTCTCAACCAAGCCGTCGCAGCCGTTTGCGACCGTGTGGTGTTTGTGGCGGCGGGTTGTCCATTGGTTTTGAAAGACCGCCCAGCATGACGACCAAACCCATGTCAGTGGCGCAAATTGAATTCTTTTTTCAAACGCTACGTACTGCCAATCCAATGCCCGTCACCGAGTTGGAATACACCAGCGTGTTCGAGTTACTTACCGCCGTGCTGCTCTCAGCGCAGGCGACGGATGTCGGTGTTAATAAAGCCACGCGGCGCTTATTTATTGTCGCGAACACGCCGCAAAAAATCCATGCTCTTGGACTAGAAAAGTTAGAGTCTTACATCCAAACTATCGGCCTGTATCACTCCAAAGCCAAGCACTTAATGCAGACCTGTCGCATCTTGATTGACGAGCATGCCGGCATCGTCCCACGCAAGAGAGAAACCTTGGAAGCCTTGCCTGGCGTGGGTCGCAAGACAGCGAATGTGATTTTAAATTCCGCTTTTGGCGAAGCAACCATGGCGGTGGATACTCATTTATTCAGGCTAGGTAATCGTACAGGTCTTGCAGCAGGCAAAACGCCACTCGCCGTAGAGCTGGCGCTACTCAAACGCATCCCCAAAGAGTTTTTAGTGGACGCTCACCATTGGCTCATCTTGCATGGCCGCTATGTCTGCACGGCGCGAAGCCCGAATTGCCAAGCTTGCGCTGTATCAAGCGCTTGTCAATTTACTGAGAAAACAAGCGTTCATATGCTGCGATAAAAAATCTGACAACCCGTCAAAAACGCCATCCATACTAGGCGCGTCCGCGCCCCACAGCGCTTGCATCACCGCAGAATCTTCAAACATGCCATGCAGATAAATGCCCAGCACATTACCTTCACTACTTTGCCATGCCAGCCCTTGAATAGGCTCGGAAGCCTTCGTCACGCCTTGATGAATTTCGTATCCTGTCACAGTCACATTCGACAAGGCTTGCCACGCGCCGTGCAGCAAGCCAAAACTAGCCGTGGTTCGCTTAACCAGTTTGTTTTTTTCAAATACAGTCTCTAGCGGCAGCAATCCAAGCCCTGCCCTATCACCAACAATCTCTCCCAACATTTGCAAGCCGCCGCAAATACCTAGCACTCGTCCAGCCCTTGCTGCATGGGCGCGAGTGGCCACATCCAGTCCGCGCTCTTTGAGCCACGCCAAATCGGACTCTGTGTTTTTAGAGCCTGGCAAGATAATCCAATCATCAGCCCCTAGCGCCGCTAACTGTGCCGCGCTACGTACCCAGATTAAACGCACATCACGTACATTTTTAAGCGGCTGGAACTCATCCAAATTGCTAATACGTGGATAAGCAATCACAGCAATCGTCACGACATCATCATTGTTATTTACAGAGAAGCCATCATCAAACACGCCATCTTCCTCAGGCAGTCCATGCTCACGCCACATGGGTAGCGTCGCCACCGTGGGAATGCCTGTCAGCTCTTCTAGCCGTTCAGGTGCAGGCGACAGCAAGCCCCTATCACCTCTAAACTTATTCAACACAAAGCCGTAAATCAAAGCGCGGTCAGCCTCGGGCATCAATGCCCACGTGCCATACAGATGCGCGAACGCGCCGCCTCGATCAATATCAGTCACCAGCAAACAGCGAGCATTGGCGTAACGTGCCACGCGCAGATTTACGATATCGCTGTCCATCAAATTGATCTCCGCAGGCGAGCCCGCGCCTTCAATCACCACGATATCATTTTCAGTCCTTAGTACATCGAGAGCACCCGCAATATGCGGCCAAACCAACTCGCTACGCCCACGCCACGGCAAATCGGTGAGCGTTTGATTGACTTGCCCAAGTAACACCACTTGACTATGCGTATCCGCTTCAGGTTTTAAGAGCAGCGGATTCATCCGCACGTCCGGAATGGCACGTGCCGCCAGCGCTTGAAAGTATTGAGCGCTACCGATTTCCCCCCCCTCATCGGCACCGCCACCACCGACTACCCGCGCATTGTTACTCATGTTTTGCGCTTTAAATGGCGCCACTTTAAAACCAAGATTGGCGTAATAACGGCACAGCGCTGTCGCAAGCCAGCTCTTGCCTGCGTTGCTGGTGGTGCCCAGAACCATGATGCAGATGGCGGTCATGACAACTCCTTTAATGCGGCCATTAGCGCATCTTGCGCCACGGGTGTCTGCACGCTGATACGCGCAAAATGAGGCATTCCAAATGATGCGGCATCTCGCAATTTAATGCCTTGTTCACGCAGATGCAAAAGTATGGCCGCCATATTCATTTGACTTGATGAACTGGCGCAAAAAAAGTTACTTTCACTGGACAGGCATGTCCACCCAAGGTTTTGCAATAAATCAATCTGCCTTACCTTCCAAGTTTTTAGTATGGACAAGCTCTCGGCAAGCCAATCCTGTATGCCTCGCTCAGTCCAGGCTGTCAAAAGTGCCACGCCATGCGCGCCTATAGGCCATGAAGCACTCAGCTGCTCTAAAGCCAATGCATCCGTTTGCGCACCCGTTATCGAATTTTGGGGCGCAATCGCATAAGCAGCCCGCACGCCCGTGAGTCCAAGCGCTTTGTTAGGTGTCCACAGTTGCCAAATGGCATCTCGTTGCTCAACACTTAAGCTGGACTGCCCAGAGAGGCGAAGTGGCTCATAGGCGCAATCAAGTACCCCTATTTGTTGAGACGAAAAATGAACCTCGGCAGGCCAAGGCGCATGCGCACCGCCCAAAGGACTAGATGGCTCGCAAGCCCATACCAGCTTGGCTTCAGCGGGGTTCGGTGTCATGCCCAGACCCCACGCCTTTGCCGCATGCGCATAGTCCCCATAGCCGTGCGTGGGCACGCTCACTTTGCCTTGGAGCGAACTTTGCTTGGCCACCATGGCGGTCATGCGAAAAATAAATTCACTGGCGCTGCTAGCCAGCACGATGCGCCACGTTTCGACACCGTGAAACGCCGCCAGATTTTTACAAAGCGAGGTGTAATTTGCGTCCGGATAGGCGGTCGCATCCGCTTGTTGGATCAGCGTTAAAGCTGCAGGACACGGCCCGCAGGCATTGCTATTACTAGAAAAATCAAAACGCGGCACGCCCTGTGCGTCTGCGCCACCGTGAATACGGGTCATGCTAAAACCCCTGCAACAATGGCACTCAATACAAGTGAAAGCCAAACTTTGGATGCCAACGCCGCACTACGTTCAACGTCACCCATTTGCGGGGCACGCCCAGCCGCATTCAGGGCATACACGTTTGGTTTACTTAAACAAACACCCAGCGCCAGTGCCATAGCCGCCATGGGCCAGCCACTGTTAGGCGATGGAGTCAGACGTGCCTCTGTGTACAAACTCCGCATCGATAAGCCACCAGCAACTACCCCGAGCAGTAGCGCTGTGATGCGTGCGGGCACCCAACTCAAAACATCGTCTGCATGTGCAGCCCACTTGCCCGCCCACTGCCAATAGCGACCTCGGTACATGCCGGGGTAGCCCCACATCGCATCGGCAGTATTGGCAAAACGGTAAAGTGCCGCGCCAGGCAGGCCCAGCAGCACAAACCAAAAAAGAGGCGCAACCACAGAGTCATTTAAATTTTCAGCCAGCGTCTCAATCGCACTTTCGCGTACCTGAGCAGCGGTGAGCCGCGTGACATCACGGCTGACTAAACGACTGAGCCGCATGCGCCCTGCTTCCAACGATTGTCCAAGCGCAGTCTCAACCGCAAGCACCTCACCTTGCAGCATCTTCCAAGCAAGCAAGGGCTTGAGAGTCAACCCTATCAGCACGACAGATAGAACTGTGGGCAATTGCAAAAACAACCCTTGCAAGACAGCAAATACAGTCCACGCAGAGCCTGCGCCCAATAACCAAACCAATGCACCTCTTCCAAAAGAAGGGTAATCGGCAGCATCACTTCTTATTTCGCTCGTCGTCGGTGCGACCCAAGATTCAAAGCAGCTTAAATAATTGCCCATCCAAACCACAGGATGAAAGCGAGGAGCAGGCTCGCCAAACCAAACGTCAATCGCCAGCGCTACCAGCAAAGCGAACAACATCACTTGCACAGCGCTTGTCCCCACGCATCTTCAAACAGCAATGTCTCAAGCGGTGCGCGTTTAGCCCAGCGTTCTTGTTGCAACATAGGTTCCTCATAAAACGCGGGCACAGACCCAATGCATAACAAAGCAATCGGTTCAGCGCCGCCCGGCATTTGCAGCAAACGCGCCACAGCACGGGGTTCGAACATCGACACCCACCCCACGCCCAACCCTTCCGCACGCGCAGCCAACCATAAATTTTGAATGGCACACGCAGCAGATGCCAAATCCATCTGCGGCAGCGTACGCCGGCCAAAGACATGGGCTTCGCGCCCATCCGCAAGCGCGACAGCCCAAACCTCAGCCGCCTCCAGCAATCCTTCTACTTTGAGCTTCATAAACGCCTCTTCGCGTTCGCCCAATGCGCGTGCGGTCTGCACGCGCTCTTGCTCCACCAAAGCGTGAAGCTGTATGCGCAAGCTAGTGGACGCGATGCGAATAAAACGCCACGGCTGCATAAACCCAACACTGGGCGCGTGGTGCGCTGCCGTCAGTAACCGCTGCATGACTTCAGGCGCCACTGTGCCGCCACTGAAGTGACGCATATCACGCCGCTCAAAAATGGCTCGGTACACGGCGCGGCATTCGTCGGCTGAGAACATACCCGTTTAATCCTCAATCCCGCGCTGCGCAGGAATACCTGCCTTAAATGCATGTTTAATCATTTGCATCTCGGTTACGGTATCGGCCAATTCGATAATCTCAGGCGGGCAGCGACGCCCCGTGAGAACCACATGAACATCTTTGGGACGGCTTTGCAGCGTGTGCAAGACGTCCGTCAAATCGAGCCAGCCATAGATCAGTGGGTAGGTTATTTCATCGAGCACTACTAGAAAATAGTCCCCACTCAAAATAGCCGCTTTGGCTTTTTGCCAACCATTACGTGCCAGTTGTGCAGAGTGCTCCAAATCGTGACTTTTCCAACTAAAACCATCACCCAACCCCTCAATCGGAATGCCAAGCTGCTCAAACATACGGTGCTCGCCAAAACGCGCGGTGGGCACTTTCATAAATTGAAATATCTTGACTGCTTTGCCGCGTCCGTGGGCACGCAGTGCAAGACCAAAAGCGGCTGTGCTTTTTCCCTTGCCGTCTCCCGTGTTGACGATGACTAAACCACGGCGCTCGCCTTCTGGCTTTTCGTAGGGCTTATCGGTGGGTGGCGTTTCAATTTGCATAATTTTTAAGAATGTTGGATTTCAGGGCCTTGATGAAACACGAGATCGGAGACTGCTTTACCGCCCACCAAGTGCTGCTCGATGATGCGATCCATATTGCTAGGCGTGACGTTGTAATACCAAGTGCCATCTGGCTGTACGCACATCAATGGACCGCCTGCGCACGTGGCAAAACAACTCACGCGGCTGCGCTTGACCCGCATTTCGCCCTCGTCTAATCCTGCCGCTTTAAATTTATCAGTCAAGCTGTCTAGCAAAGCCTGCGCCGCGCCATCTGCAGCGCAGCGTGGCCCTGTGCAAATCAGGATATGCCGCTTGTAGTCCCACATTTTTGGCTTTTGGGTGTCATTCATCGCTTCATTCTTTCTGTTTCCCAACTGGCAAAGCGACCCATTGATCGCCAATCGCATGAATAGCAATACGCCCATCAAACACATCCATTAGTGCTTGGTGTGTAGGCACATCGGCACATCGGCCTTGGTGAAAGATGCGCCCTTTGTCCATCACCACTAAATTATCGGCTTGCAAGGCCATGCTGATCTCGTGCAACACACTGACCACCGTTGTACCTTGCTTGACCAGCTTACGCACAACAGACAACCAATCCGCTTGATGAGGTGGGTCTAGATTGGCCAGCGGCTCGTCCATTAAAAGCACCTGCGCCTCTACCGCTAGGGCTCTCGCAAGGAGCACACGCTGACGTTCTCCGCCGCTCAGTTGTCCAAGTGCGCGATTCCGCCACTCCCAAGCCTGCGTCGCACGCAGCGCCTCTTCAACCGCCGCCTTGTCGGCAGGACTAGGTGGGGCTAGCCACGCCTGATGCGGCAAGCGACCGAGCATAGCCACATCCCACACCGTTAAATCATCAGCTGAGGTTTCGTTTTGACCTAGCCAAGCAAGCTGACGCGCGCGCTCACGGCTGGGCAATGAATGCATGGGCTTACCCAGCAGTGTGACCGTGCCGCTGTGCGGCAACACACCCGCTAAACATTTAAGCAGCGTGGACTTACCCGCGCCATTGGGACCGACGATGCTTGTCCACTGAGCCGTAGCGATGCCCAGCGTAATGCTGTGCAGCACTGGGGTTTTTCCTGCGCCCATACCAAGGCTTGCACAGACATCGTGAGCAATTAGCGCATTCATGCAACGCCTCTCGAATGCGACGTACCGCGGTGCATGAGCCACAGCAAATAGCCCCCACCCAGCACGGCGGTGAGAACGCCCACGGGAAGCTCTTGCGGTGCAAGCAGTCCACGCGCCAAAATATCAGCGGCCATCAACAGCACACCGCCCACAAGACTTGAGAGCAGCATCAAATGACTATGTGTCGTTTTAATGACGGAGCGCACCAGATGCGGTGCGGCTAAACCCACAAAAGCAATCAATCCCGTTTGCGCGACCGCTGTGCCCGTTGCTAAAGCTAGCACCGCTACCAGCACGGCTCGCATCGGCGCAACAGGCAGCCCTAAACTGACAGCAGTGGCGTCCCCCAAACTCAGTCCATCAAGCACCCTTGCGAACAACCAAGCCATCACTGTGCAAACACACCACACGCAGACCATTAGCACGCAGGAAGTCCAACCTACAAAAGCAGTAGATCCCAGCATGAAAGCCTGCATCGCTTGCAACGAATCGGGAGAAAATAATAGAACAAGGTGTGTCGCTGCACCTAGCACCACGCCAACAACCACACCTGCAAGCAAAAGACGTAAGGTATGCCCTACGCCGCGTGACAGTATCAGTGTTAACAACACCGCTAAGACTGCACCAAAAAACGCTGCCCCTGTCAAACCTAGACGCACCCAGATGCTGCTAGAAAACACACTGACCGCAACACCACCATTCATCATGTTGCCAGCACCTGCTGAGCCGCCTAGCATGCCAGCACCGCCACCCATAGCAACAAGTGCCAAAGCCACGCCCAGTGAGGCTCCCGAGGCACTGCCTAGCAAATACGGATCAGCCAGTGGGTTACGAAACAAACCCTGCGCCACAGCGCCAGCCAGACCCAGCAAAGCACCCGCAGTCCAAGCCCCAAGGGTGCGCGGC
>JANPAY010000054.1:0-4073 GCA_031430155.1 Comamonadaceae bacterium | reverse complement strand
TTGGCGGCAAGCGTAATCATGCCGCGCGCGCCCAGCGCATCGCTCCACTCGCTGTTGTAGCGGACTTCGGTTTTGGTTTTATCGAGCACCAGCGTGGCTTGGTTGAAGTAGGTCGTGGCATTGGCTTCGATTTGCTCGCGGGTGAGCGGCGGGCGTGTTGAGTTGCGACCTGATGGATCACCGATGGTGCTGGTGAAGTCGCCAATTAAAAAGATGACGGTGTGCCCAAGGTCTTGCAGTTGACGCATTTTGTTGAGAACGACAGTGTGGCCTAAGTGCAGATCAGGGGCGGTGGGATCAAGTCCCAGTTTGATGCGTAGTGGTACGCCTGTTTTTTCAGATTTTTGGAGTTTTTTGAGCCACTCGTTTTGCGGGAGGAGTTCGTTGACTCCGCGTAGAGAGACGGCGAGTGCCGCTTGGACAGATGGGGAGATATCATTTTTCAAAGAGTTCATACAATTGATTTTATGAGCACAGCGCACACTACAAAACATGTCCCGCAGCACGACTACTACATCGGCTTGATGTCGGGCACGTCGATGGACGGTGTGGATGGCGTGGTGGTGGATTTTGCGGGCGATGCTTGCAAAGTGATTGCACACCATAGCTTGCCATTTTCAGCATCGCTCAAAGCCGAAATGCTGGCACTCAATACGGCTGGCGACAACGAGTTGCACCGTGCAAGCATGGCCGCGAATCAATTGGTGCTGCTCTATGCGCAAGTCGTGGCGGGATTGCTGTACACCGCTGAGCTGGAAAGCGCGGACATTTCAGCCATCGGTGCACATGGGCAAACGGTACGTCACTGCCCAAGCGGGTCGGTTGCTGATGGTGGCGGTTACACAATCCAATTGAATAATCCTGCCCTGCTGGCTGAGCGCACGGGTATTGACGTGGTGGCAGATTTGAGGAGCCGCGATGTGGCGGCTGGCGGGCAGGGCGCACCGCTGGTACCCGCATTCCACAAGGCTGTGTTTGGGCAAACAGGACAAAACATCGCCGTGCTCAATATCGGCGGGATTGCCAACGTGAGCTTGCTTCATGCAGACGGTTCGGTTCAGGGTTTTGATACTGGGCCAGGCAATGTGCTGATGGATGCTTGGATATCTAAGTACAAGGACGTTGCCTTCGATTCGGCGGGTGCTTGGGCTGAATGCGGGGAAGTGATTTCGCCCTTACTAAAAAGATTCTTGACCGATAGCTACTTCTCGAAATCGATTCCTAAAAGTACAGGAAGAGACTTATTTAGCCTCGCATGGCTGGATGCCCACGTGGAGCATTTCATGAAAATGAATGCGTTATTGAGCCAAGACTTGATGCCGACCTATGTTCAAACCACTTTGGCGGAACTGACGGCGCAATCAATCGCACAGTCGCTAGTTCAATATGCGCCGTCCTTTGAAGCCCTTTACGTGTGTGGTGGTGGGGCACTCAATCATTTCTTGATGCGGCGTTTGCAGACCTTGTTGCCCAAGGTTCAGATTCAAACAACAGACGCACTGGGTATTCCTGTGATGCAAGTGGAGGCGGCGGCGTTTGCGTGGCTGGCTAAGCGATGCGTCAATCGCACGCCGCTGAATTTGCAAAAAATAACGGGAGCGCGTGGCTCCCGTGTACTTGGTGCGGTCTATCCCGCCTGAATCGCAGCTTAGGTCGAGAAGCTCGATCCGCAGCCGCAAGTCGATGTGGCATTCGGGTTTTTAATCACGAACTGAGCGCCTTGCAGATCTTCTTTGTAGTCAATTTCTGCGCCCACCAAATACTGATAGCTCATCGCATCAATTAAGAGTGACACGCCGTGCTTGGTCATGGTGGTGTCGTCGTCGTTGGTCACTTCATCAAAAGTGAAACCGTATTGAAAGCCCGAGCAACCGCCGCCTTGCACAAATACGCGCAGCTTGAGATCGGGATTGCCTTCTTCGGCAATCAGGTCAGCTACTTTTGCAGCAGCGCTGTCGGTAAAGACAATCGCTTCTGGCATGGCTTCAGGCACCAGTTCTGTTGTTTCAACGGTACTGACTTCTTGTGTTTTGTCTAGGGTTGCGGTCATGATGGTACTTTCAAATAGTGAGCTCAAGTAGATTATGCGCCGCTAGCGGGCAATATCAAAATCGGCTTGTCATCTCCTTGCATAGCAAGTGGTCTTAGTTGTCCAGAGATGACGGCACCTTGGTGCATTTCAAGGGCTTTGTACGACACATCCCCTTCAATTTTGGCTTTAGGCTGCAGTTCGAGCAGCTGTGCAGCCTCAATCGGACCTTGTACCGCACCATTGATGATGACGTGGTCAGCGCGAATCTCGCCCATGATGACCGCTGTTTCGCTAATCACTAAAAGGCTGGGTGTTTCTTTAGATGCGGTCAGATTACCCATGATGTGACCATCGACGCGCAAGCCATCCGCAAATGCGATGTCACCCGTGATGACCGTGCCGCTAGCAATCAGGCTTTTGATAGGTGGTTGTTTTTGTTGGCCGAACATAAAAATAGTGAACTAGGTGTCTTTAGAGTTTGAGTGTCTGCGTGGCACGAACCGCGCTATTGGCGCTATTGTCCATGACTTTGACAACGACTGACTTTATTTGTACTTGTGCGGGTAGCTCAATCAGACCATCCAACCTGCGGTATTGCTTCACCTCAATAGCCATGGCGCCGTTTGGTAGATTCGCCATCCAGGGCTTACCACTCAGAGTGCCGCTGATGGTGACGTCTAATTTACCTTTGAATTCGTTAGGATTTTTTGCCGATTGCACCACCAGTACCTGCCATTTGAGTTGATGAGTGGGCAGGACTTCAGCTTGCAAGCCGCGTATGGCAAGGGCCTCCGTTGTCGTGGACGGAATTAGCCGCTCAAAAAAGCCAAGGTCATCGCGCAGTGTTTGATTCTCCGACTCCAGCTGCTTGACCTTTTGCATCAGTTTTTCTTGTGTGGCGCGCTCGGTCGCCATCGAAATACCTGACACATTGGCGATGGATTGGGCCTTATCGCGTTCTTCACGCAGTTTGGCGGCCTCAATCTTTACGGCCACTAACTGCTCTTTTTCACCTTGGTCAATACCTGCCAAGTCCTTGCCAAACTCAAATGCCCACAGCGCAATGGCCGCGCAAAAGCCAAGCACCAGCGCAGCTAGTACCCATTTGAGTGGCCAAGGCATGCTGGACCTGATCGCCATGCTGGGCGCGCTAATGGTGAGGCGGCGTTTGAGAAGTCGAAAGCGCATTCGGGCTAGATTAAGTGTGAGGGTGGCTGACTATAAACAAAAAACCGCCACAAATTTGAGACTTGTGACGGTTTTGAGAGTTTTGAAGCACCGCAGGGTGCAGCAAAAATTAACGCTTAGAGAACTGCTTACGACGACGAGCGCCGCGCAAACCGACCTTTTTACGTTCAACTTCGCGAGCATCACGCGTCACGAAACCAGCTGCGGACAGCATAGGCTTCAGGGCTGCGTCATAGTCGAGCAAAGCACGAGTCACGCCGTGACGGGTCGCGCCCGCTTGGCCAGACTCGCCGCCGCCGTGAACGTTGACCATGATGTCAAAAGTCTCTACGTGGTTAGTCAACACCAAAGGCTGTTTGACGATCATGATCGATGTTTCGCGACCAAAATACTCTTGCACGTCTTTGTTGTTAACCGTAATTTTGCCAGTTCCCTTTTTTAAGAAAACACGTGCAACGCTGGATTTGCGACGGCCAGTGCCGTTGTTCCAATCACCAATCATTTGTGTGCTCCTGAAAGATCAAGGGGTTTTGGCTGTTGGGCGCTATGTGGATGCTCAGCACCACCGTAGACCTTCAGCTTTTTAATCATGGCGTAGCCCAATGGGCCTTTTGGCAACATGCCCTTGACTGCTTTTTCTAAAGCACGGCCAGGGTGCTTGTTTTGCATGTCACGGAAATTAGTTGCGTAGATGCCGCCTGGGAAACCCGAATGGCGGTAGTACATCTTGTTGATGTCCTTGGTGCCTGTGACACGAAGGTGGGCTGCGTTGATAACGACAATAAAGTCGCCTGTATCGACGTGAGGCGTATAAATGGCTTTGTGTTTTCCGCGTAGACGGAGGGCAGCTTCG
>JANPAY010000053.1:0-4294 GCA_031430155.1 Comamonadaceae bacterium | reverse complement strand
CTTGGCCTGCAGGGCTTCTAATGTTGACAAATTTTCTGTCAAAACCTCGACCTGCAACAAGCTGTGGCTAATCATAAAAATGATCTCACCCATCTCAGCACGTAGCGTTTTGGACAGCCCTTTGGTATCCAAACGGCGATCCAAATGTAGGATGATGGCAAGGCTTAACTGCGATTTTTTTCGCTCAATCGGGCTGATGGCAGCCGCATAACGGCGCTCAAAATCCTGCGCTAGTAACCGCTGCTCTGCCAGTTGTGCTTTGTACTCATCGACTTGAGCCTGTTTAGCCTGAAACCGTTGTTGCTCCGCGCTCTGCGTTGCTGTTAGTACGTTGATATCAGCGCTTGGGTAGATACTGCGCTGGGTCAACAGGTTTTCCTTGCTTACGGATTTCAAAATGCAGCTTCACCTTGTCAGAGTCGCTTTGTCCCATTTCGGCAATCTTTTGACCTTTGGTGACTGTTTGATCTTCCTTAACCAGCAAGGTTTGATTGTGCGCGTAGGCACTCAAAAACATGTCATTGTGTTTGAGGATCACAAGATTACCATAGCCCCGAAGGCCAGACCCCGCGTACACCACTTTGCCATCCGCCGTCGCAAATATCGAATCGCCCGCCTTGCCGCCTAGATCAAGTCCTTTATTTTTACTCTCGTCAAAACCTGCAAGCACCGCGCTGGACGCTGTCGGCCAAATCCAATTTAAATCATCGCCCATCGGCTTGGAAGCCACATCAGGCATGGATTTGGCAGGTGTCACCGCGGGCGGCGCAATCACAGGCGACGTGACCGCAGCTGGAGCAGCCCCTTGCATCGGCACGGGAGTCGCAACAGCGACAGAACTGGTATTGATTGGCGGTACCACGCGCAGCACCTGCCCCACTTCGATTTGACTTGGGCGATCCAACTGATTCCAGCGCGCTATATCGCGCCAGTTTTGGCCATTATCAAGACCGACTCGGATCAATGTATCGCCTTGTTTAACGGTGTAATAACCTGGTTTGCCTTCATTTTCAAAACCAAGCGGCTTGGCACTGCTCGCAATTTGCGCCGAAGCTCCAGGTCCAATGGCAACTGGAGCCTTCTTTTGTACAGCTGTACTGCGGTCTTCTACTGGTGCTTGATTGAGATAGCCCCCCTTAGAGTTGGCGCAACCGACAAGCACAATCACACTAGTGATGGCGTAATAAATGAGGGAGCGTGAACGTATTTTCATAGGGTTGAAGAATCAAGCAAGGATGCCTGATTTTAGAGGGACGAACTGTACGGGTTCAAGAATACTTTGTACAAATCCATTTGGTGTTTTATCAATCACCACCAGCGCCTGCTGACGGTTGCCGGCCCATGACGGCGCAACCAACCTGCCGCCCATCGCCAACTGATCTAACCAAGTCTGCGGAATAGCCTCCCCGCCCGCCGCCGAAATAATAGCCACATAGGGCGCGACATCAGGGAAACCCAGCATGCCGTCCCCCAAACGCACTTGAACGTTGGTGTACTCACAGGCCTTAAGATTGGCACGTGCCTTGGTAACCAAGCCATCAATCCGCTCGATGCTAAACACATGCCGCGCTAACTGCCCTAGCACCGCCGCTTGATAGCCACAGCCAGCGCCAATCTCGAGCACCTTGCCACTAAAGCGCGAATGGCCATTGAGTAGCAACTCAATCATCCGTGCAACAACATTGGGTTTAGAGATCGTTTGGCCAAAACCAATCGGGAGTGCCGTGTCTTCATAAGCCTGCGTGACTAGCGCTGAGTCCACAAAGCGATGTCGCTCCACGGCTTGCATCGCTTCAAGCACCGCTGGATTTTTAACCTCTTTAGCAAGCCTTGCAACCAACCTAGCCCGCACGGCACTTGACTCCAAGCCAATACCTGTATCGATTCCCAGAGGGGTGGCTTGTCGAGCAAATGTCATCAAGAAAAACTCTGTGTCCAAAATGACAGGCGATCCGTATCGGTCAGATCAACTTGCAGCGGTGTCACGCTGACATAGCCGTCATGCGTGGCATGGAAGTCCGTACCAGCAGCATCGTCTTTGGCTGGGCCTGCAGCGCCAATCCAATACATCGTCTCACCGCGAGGACTTTGTTGCTTGATGACGGGCTCGGCGGCGTGACGTCTGCCAAGGCGCGTAACGCGCAAGCCTTGCAACCGTTCAGTCGGGAGATTCGGAATATTAACGTTGAGTAGCCACGGCGCTGTCGTAGGATTTATAGGACTAAGCCTATGTAACCGTTCGGCTACAAACGCAGCCGCATAGTTAGCCGCATCATCCAAATGCGCCCAACCTTTTTTCACTTGCGAAAAGGCGATAGCTGGTACGCCAAACAAATAGCCTTCCATTGCTGCACCCACCGTGCCCGAGTACAGCGTGTCGTCGCCCATGTTTGCGCCATTGTTGATGCCTGACACCACCAAATCTGGCCTGTAGTCGAGCAATCCTGTCAAAGCAATATGCACGCAATCTGCTGGGGTACCGTTGATATAGCGAAAGCCACGCGTTCGCGAGTCACTATCTGATCGGCTCACGTACAGCGGTGCATTTAGCGTCAAAGCATTGGATTTAGCGCTGTTATTTTGCTCGGGCGCTATCACCTCAACATCTACGCCCTCCAAACGCTTCAGCGCCGCATACAGCGACACAATGCCGTCGGCTTGATAACCATCGTCGTTACAAAGAAGAATTTTCATAAATTTGATTGTAGGCGGCGCTATGATTTACCCTTTAGTTTGTCTTTTCATATTTAAGGATTCAACATGCATGCTTGGCTTTGCGAAAACCCGATTGGTATCGATGCGCTCACCTACAAAGAAATCCCCACGCCAGAGCCAAAAGCGGGAGAAGTGCGCATTGCCATCAAAGCAGCGTCGCTCAATTTTCCCGATATCTTGATTGTGCAAAACAAATACCAGATGAAGCCAGCCCTACCCTTTGTGCCAGGCTCAGAATACGCAGGTGTGATTGAAGCTTTGGGCGAAGGCGTGGCCGAGAAATTCCCGCACCTCAAAGTTGGTGGAGCGGTTGCGGCGCTCAGCGGTACAGGCGGATTTGGCTCGCATACCTGCGTGTCAGCCGCGCTGTGTATGCCTTTGCCAGCAAGCTTCCCTATGGTGGATGCGGCAGCCTTCATCATGATTTACGCCACGTCGTATCACGCGCTGGTGGATCGTGCGGCGCTGCAATCAGGCGAAACAGTCTTGATTTTGGGTGCAGCAGGCGGCGTAGGGACAGCGGCCATTCAAATTGCAAAACTCAAAGGCGCACGCGTCATTGCTGCTGTCTCTACTGATGAAAAAGCAGCGCTGTGCAAATCTATTGGCGCAGATGAAACCCTCAACTACGCGACCGAGAACCTACGCGAACGTGTGAAAGAGCTCACAGAGGGCAAAGGCCCTGAAGTCATTTATGACCCTGTGGGCGGTGACTTGGCCGAGCCCGCCTTCAGAAGCATCGGTTGGCGTGGTCGTTATTTGGTCGTTGGATTCGCCGCAAGCCCTGTCGTGCCTAGCCTGCCCATGAATTTACCGTTACTCAAGGGTGCTTCTTTATTGGGTGTGTTTTGGGGTGATTTTGCAAGGCGCGAACCTAAACAAAACGCCGCCATGATGCAAGAGCTAGCGCAGTGGTACGGGGCTGGAAAAATCAAACCCGTGATCGATTGCACCATGCCAATGAAAGATTTAAAAGCTGCTTACGAACGCATGGGATCGCGCGCGGTCAAAGGCAAATTAGTGATGGTGAATTAAGGCTTGACAGCGCTTACAGCATTTGCAGCGCTCTCAGCCTTGGCAGTCTTAGCCGCCGCCTCAGCCTCTTTGGCTTTTTGTTTTTCAGCAAGATCACGCAAGCCTTCGTCGCGACGTTGAATGCGTTTGGCAAGCTCTTGCTGCTTCTCTTCATAAGCAGTACGCTTTGTTATTTTCTCTTGGTCTGAGGGTAGTGGTGCTTTAGTTGCTTCCTTCGACTCAGCTCTTGTGAGTGCCTTGCTAGATGAGGCTTCGCGGGGGGTTTCTAGATTTTTATTTTCACGTTCAACTGCACGTTTAGCACTATCCGCCAGCGCATCTTGACGATTTTTCTCTTTCTCGGCGAAAGCATTTGCCGAGGTTTTTTCATCGAGCTTTTGCTGCTGCTTTGCAGCAGCAGCCTTGCGATCTATAGCATTCAAAATAGTCTCTTGCCGAGTCAGTACATCCAAGCCACGAATGCGCTGCACTTTGACTTCTTCTCGGCAAGACGTCACCACAAATCTTGTTTGACATTCACTGTCTTGTGCATCATACTTACGAT
>JANPAY010000052.1:0-1943 GCA_031430155.1 Comamonadaceae bacterium | reverse complement strand
ATCGGCTAAATCTTCGCCGCGCACGATGTGTGTGATGCCTTGATCGAGGTCGTCCACCACCACGGCAAGTTGATAAGCGAACAGCCCATCAGCCCGTTTGACAACGAAGTCGCCGACATCCTTTGCTACATTTTGCGACTGCGCACCCAGTCGCCTGTCCGTCCAAGTTGTCAACTGGTCACTCGTCCGCAGGCGGTATGCATATTGCCCTCTAGGCCATGTGCTCTGGGGAAGTCCGGCTGGCTTGGCTTGGCGGCAAGTGCCCGGATAAATACTCGCGCCGATCTCTTTGCGTGAGCAATAACAGCGGTAAACCAAGTCACGAGCTTGCAGAGCGGCTAGTGCTGCGTCGTACAGCGCTGAGCGCCTCGATTGATAAACCACGGGCGCATCGCTCATCATGCCAAACGCGGCAAGCTGTCCGAGAATTATCTCGTCCATCCCTTTGATGCAACGGGGTGCGTCCACGTCTTCCATGCGAATGAGCCATTTGCCGCCATGCGACCGTGCATCCAGCCAACTTGCCAGTGCCGCGACCAGCGATCCCGCATGGAGTGGACCTGTGGGCGAGGGGGCAAAGCGTCCGATGTAAGGAGCCGTCATAACTGGGGCATCATGAAATACTCGGCGCGTTCAGCAGCGCTGCCTGTGTTTTGGGGCTGGCTAATTGGTCTAACCACCACTGAAGCGCGCGGTTGGTTGTGCCTAAGTGCGGGCTATCGCGCCATGCATAGCTGACGTTTGGGATGCGCGGCGGGCGATTGGTTTGCTTGACCACCAAGCGCCCTGAATCGATGTAAGGCTTGGCGATGCACTCGGGCAAATTACCACAGCCAAGGCCACGCAGTTGAGCTTGTAGTTTATCGGTCATGTCAGCTACAGTCAGCACATCTTGCCCCGTCAAAATACCCACGCTGATGCTGTCTTGCCCTATAGCACTATCGGCAACGGCGACGACGCGGTGCGCTTTAATTTGCTCATCCGTTAAGGGATCTGGAAGCCGCGCCAAGGGGTGATGCGGCGCGACCGCAAAGACGAACGAGACATCTCCCATGGGGCGACTGGCAATCCCGAGAGCCCTTGTGTCCGCAACGACACCGATCGCCAGATCGGTCTTGCCGCCTATCAGTGCTTGCCAAGTGCCCGATAAAGTTTCGTCGCGCAGGCGCACGCGGGTTGGAGCGCCGAGTGCGAAAAATGCCTCGACTAGCTCTAGTACGGTGGACTTGACGATGATGCTATCGACCGCAATGTCGATTTGCGGCTCCCAGCCTGTGGCGACGCGCTTGACGCGGTTGGCGACGGCGTGCAAGTCCTGCATGACGCGCGAACCCTCGCGTAGCAGTTCGCTACCCGCGGCAGTGAGCTTGGCTTGGCGCGAACTCCGATCAAAGAGCAGCACATCGAGCGCATCCTCGATTTGCCGCACGCGGTAAGTCAAGCTGCTGGGAACCAAATTCAAGCTGCGCGCGGCTTTGGCCATACTGCCGTGCTCGGCAATGGCGGCCATCATGCGGATGGCTTCGGGGTTGAGTAGGTCAGTCGTGTTCAAAATAATTGAATGATGTCGTGAAAACAATTCGATTTTAATTGATGATTTGAATTCACAATTCACCTATCGCAAGCAAAACACAAGGAGGGCAAGATGATCAACATTAGAAAATCCAAAGAGCGCGGCTACGCAGACCACGGTTGGCTGAAGAGCTATCACTCGTTTAGCTTTGCGGGCTACCACGATCCTGCTCACATGAACTGGGGACCACTCAGGGTGATTAACGAAGACTGGATTGCCGCAGGCATGGGATTTGGCGAGCATGGTCACCGCGATATGGAAATTGTGACTTATGTGCTGGAGGGCGACCTTGCGCACAAGGACAGCATGGGCAACGTGAAGGGCATCCCCCCGCACGATGTGCAGCGCATGAGCGCAGGCACGGGCGTGA
>JANPAY010000051.1:0-1879 GCA_031430155.1 Comamonadaceae bacterium | reverse complement strand
ACGTTTTCTTCGGTCAGCACGAAACTACCTTGCTCGCGGTCTAGCGTAAACATCGCCACGCCATCGCCCACGGTCAATACCAGCGTGGTTTGCGGGCCATAGACGCAGTAACCTGCGGCGACTTGCGCAGAGCCTTTTTGCAAAAAATCCTTCTCGCTCACGCCTGCATCACCATCGGGTTTTTTGAGCACACTAAAGATGGTGCCAATGCTGACATTGATGTCAATGTTCGAAGAGCCATCGAGTGGGTCAAACAGTAGCAAGTATTCGCCTTGCGGATAGCGATTGGGCACGACGTAAATGCCCTCCATCTCTTCAGAGGCCATGGCCGCCAAGTGACCGCCCCATTCGTTGGCTTCAATGAGCACTTCGTTGGCGATGATGTCTAGCTTTTTTTGCACCTCGCCTTGCACGTTTTCGCTCTCAGCCGAGCCCATGACTTCACCCAGATTACCTTTGTTGACAGCATGGCTAATGGTTTTGCAGCACCGGGCCACCACTTCTAAAAGCAGCCGTAACTGCGCTGGAATGTGACCATGGTCGCGTTGCTGCTCGACCAGATAGCGGGTGAGAGAGATTTTTTGTGTCATAGCTCTATTTTATGTTTGATGCTTCCGTGCATCTGACTACGCGTTTCACGGGCTTGTTTTTGCAGCCAATTGGAAAAAGACAGCACCTCTGGGCGATCGAGGCCTCCGCTACGTGCAATGAGCCAATAGGCCATCGGACTGGTTAAACGCACACTGGGTAGCGGCTCTCGTAAGTCGCCATTTTTTAGACTCTCGGCCACCATGGGCAATCTCGCCAGCACAATGCCTTGACCTGACAGCGCTGCCTGTACCGTTTGATAGGCATAGTTAAACCGCAACCAGCGAGCCGCAGGTTTAATTTTGCCGCCGTGTTGGCGCATCCAACCCTCCCACGTCAGCCAATTGGTTTGATTGTTGGTCACGTCGGATAACTCGATCAGCGTGAGTTTAGAGAGATCAGACGCAGTCAGAAACGGCGGATGTGATTTGAGCAACCACGGACTAGCCATCGGTGCAATTACTTCATCAAACAGGCGAATCGCACCTTTGGGCATTTGCTCGTAAGTGCCGTAGCGCAGCGCCAAATCGATGTCGTTATTCTCGAGATTGATAAATGCATCACTTGCATCAACACGAATATCAATGTCAGCGTGAAGGCGCTGAAAGGCCTCCAATTTTGGGATCAGCCAAGTCGAGGCAAAAGATGCAAACGTGGTGATAGCGACAGATTTGCGGGCCAGGCCGCCGCGAATGTTTCGCACGGCCACATCGAGCCGCTCTGTCCAAGGTGATACCACTTGCAGTAAGGCTCGGCCAGCAGGTGTTAGGGTGACAGCCCTCGTGCTGCGCTCGAATAACGCACCGCCAACATCGCGTTCAAGTGCTTGGATTTGCCGGCTCACGGCGGGCTGAGTCAGGGAGAGCTCTTCGGCAGCACTACGGAAATTGAGATGCCGCGCCACCACTTCAAACGCGCGCAGGTTGTTCATCGCTACAGGGCGAACTCTAGCGGGGGCAACTGCGGGTTTTGTGGTGCGCATAGTTTATTAATGTTTAATGAACATCAATTGTGCCCGATCTTTTCATTGGACGAAGAAGGACTAATCCGCGAGGATCAACACTCCCTTCTAACAACCATTGAAAGGTTTTTGTATGAGTGACTTCACAAGAGTTGCAACCACATTCCAACTGCTCCACGGACACACCACTAGCTTGCGCAGCGAGCTTGGTGGGGTGCTCCGCGTGACAGGCGGTCGTTTGTGGATCACGAGCGATCACACGCAGGACGATTATTTTTTAGAAGCGGGGGATGTGTTTGCGGTGCCAAGTGGGGCGCATGTTGTGGCCGA
>JANPAY010000050.1:0-3994 GCA_031430155.1 Comamonadaceae bacterium | reverse complement strand
AGAAATGCCAAAGACCCAATAGAGACGACCCACGCCATCGGCACAGACGGAATCAAAGTGGCAGCCAACAAGGCCGAGGCCAGAGGTAGTAAGCCTCCCAGAGCAAAAGTGGCTGCGGAAGCAAGCGCCGCTTGGATTGGGTTGGCAGCGTGGCTGCCCGTAATCCCAAGCTCATCTCTGGCGTGTGCACCCAGTGCATCGTGCGCGGTGAGCTGCGCTGCAACCTCGTGGGCTAGTGTTTGATTCAATCCACGCGCCACATAAATGGCAGCAAGTTCGGCGTGCTCGTGCTCGGGATCGTTTACCAACTCGAGGCGCTCTTTGGACAAATCGGCACGCTCCGTATCGGCTTGGGAGCTAACCGAGACGTACTCGCCTGCCGCCATCGACATCGCACCCGCCACCAGACTCGCGACTCCCGCAACCACGATGGCGCTGCTGCTAGCGCCAGCAGCAGCAATACCTACGATCAACGACGCCATCGTCACAATGCCGTCGTTGGCACCCAGCACAGCGGCACGTAGCCAGCCTATGCGGTGTGAGCGATGGTTTTCGTCGTGGCGCACAGTACAGTCGCTTTAAGATTTATGCGCGGCTGCGTAGTTTTCCATGCCCTCAAACACTTCTTGCTTGGCTGCGTCCAGACCATCCCAACCTAAAATCTTGACCCATTTGCCCTCTTCCAAATCTTTGTAATGCTCAAAAAAATGTGCGATAGTCTTCAAACGTAGCGGGTTCATATCTTCAGGTTTTTGCCACTGCGTGTAGAGCGAACATTTTTTATCGACTGGCACAGCCAGCACCTTGCCGTCGATACCCGCCTCGTCTTCCATTTTTAAAATACCAATCGGGCGGCAAGTCACCACCACGCCTGGAATCAAAGGCACAGGGGTAATCACGAGCACATCGACTGGATCACCATCGCCGCTAAGTGTCTTAGGCACATAGCCGTAGTTCGTTGGGTAGTGCATGGAGGTGCTCATGAAACGATCGACAAAAATCGCGCCTGATTCTTTATCCACTTCGTACTTTACTGGATCAGCATTCATCGGTATTTCAATGATCACGTTGAACTCATGAGGGGCATTCTTGCCAGGGGTGACTTTGTCTAAGGACATGGAGAGCTTTCTTAAAAATGAAATGAGTTTCTAAGTGGAAACCCGCTATTTTGGTTTAAATAACGGGAAAACCCTGATTCTACTTTTGTCACCTGACACGCTTCGTAAGCTCCAAGCGGTCATTTCTGAATTAGAGTCAAAAGGTTGGCCAATCGATTCTCTTTTTGGGGCTTGAGGAAGCAACGAGAGCGGAGGATTTTTTTCATGAATTTCCTCTTCATTCGTTTAACTTTTAGGAGACTTTTATGTCTGGAAATTCTGCGCTAATTTTGGCGCTGGTTTGCGGTTTGCTCGCAGTCGGATACGGCGTGTGGGCTCGCAATTGGATTTTGGCGCAGGACGCGGGTAATGCCCGTATGCAAGAAATTGCTGCTGCGATTCAACAAGGCGCTGCCGCTTATTTGGCACGTCAATACAAAAGCATCACCATTGTTGGCGTTGTGCTGGCAATTTTGATTGCTGTGTTCTTGGATGGTATGAGTGCAGCGGGCTTCGTGTTTGGCGCATTGCTATCAGGTGCTTGCGGTTTTATTGGTATGAACGTATCGGTCAAAGCCAACGTGCGCACGGCACAGGCCGCGACTAAAGGCATAGGCCCCGCACTCGATGTCGCCTTCCGTGGTGGCGCGATTACGGGCATGCTGGTCGTGGGCTTGGGCTTACTGGGCGTGACAATTTTTTATTGGTTCTTGGTTGGCAATGGCAACATGACGCCCGATAAAAACCTCGCAAAAATGCTCAACCCACTGATTGGCTTTGCGTTTGGTTCGTCACTGATCTCGATCTTTGCACGCCTTGGCGGCGGCATCTTCACCAAAGGTGCAGACGTTGGCGCGGACTTAGTAGGCAAGGTTGAAGCGGGCATTCCAGAAGACGACCCGCGCAACCCAGCCGTGATTGCAGACAACGTGGGTGACAACGTGGGCGACTGCGCAGGCATGGCCGCTGACCTGTTCGAAACCTATGCTGTGACTTTGATTGCAACCATGGTTTTAGGTGCACTCCTCGTCACGGGTGCTGGCACGACTGCCGTTATTTATCCACTCGCACTGGGTGCCGTGTCCATCGTGGCTTCCATCATTGGCTGCTTCTTTGTGAAGGCATCGCCTGGCATGAAGAACGTGATGCCAGCCTTGTACAAAGGTTTAGCTGTTGCAGGTGGTTTGTCCTTCCTCGCTTTTGCTGTGGTGACATGGTGCATGGTGCCAGACAACATGATTGGAGCCACAGGCAGCCGTATGGCCATGCTAGGTTCATGTGCTGTTGGCCTCGTGCTCACAGGCGCTTTGGTTTGGGTGACAGAGTACTACACAGGCACGCAATACGCGCCTGTGAAGCACATTGCGCAAGCATCGACAACAGGTCACGGCACTAACATCATTGCAGGCCTTGGCGTGTCGATGCGTTCAACCGCTTGGCCTGTAATTTTTGTCTGTATCGCCATTTTGTGCGCCTTCAAACTGGCAGGCCTTTATGGCATTGCGATTGCAGCTACATCGATGCTCTCGATGGCAGGAATCGTTGTAGCACTTGACGCTTACGGCCCTATCACCGACAACGCGGGCGGCATTGCCGAGATGGCCGAACTACCAAGTTCTGTGCGCGACGTAACCGATCCACTGGATGCTGTGGGTAACACAACGAAAGCAGTCACCAAAGGTTATGCCATTGGTTCTGCTGGACTTGCAGCGCTCGTTTTGTTTGCCGACTACACCCATAAACTAGAAGCCTACGGACAAGCCATTACGTTTGATCTGTCAAACCCGATGGTCATCGTGGGTCTCTTCATTGGCGGTTTGATTCCCTACCTCTTTGGCGCAATGGCCATGGAAGCGGTTGGACGCGCTGCTGGTTCTGTGGTGGTTGAAGTGCGCCGCCAGTTTGCAGACGGCGAAATTATGGCTGGCAAACGCAAGCCTGATTACAGCGCTGCTGTGGATATGCTGACCACCGCTGCGATTAAAGAGATGATGATTCCATCGCTCTTACCAGTCGTTGTGCCAATCGTGGTTGGCTTGGCGCTTGGCCCTGCGGCATTAGGCGGACTCTTAATGGGCACGATCGTTACGGGTCTGTTTGTTGCGATTTCTATGTGTACAGGCGGCGGTGCTTGGGATAACGCCAAGAAATACATCGAAGACGGACACTTTGGCGGCAAAGGTTCTGAGACGCACAAAGCGGCTGTCACAGGCGACACCGTGGGTGATCCGTATAAAGACACGGCAGGCCCTGCTGTTAATCCGCTCATCAAGATCATCAACATCGTGGCGCTGCTAGTCGTGCCACTCATGATGCAGATCCATGGTGGCAAACCAGCTTCGGCAGCGCCTGCACCAGTCCCAGCAATGAGTGCTCCAGCTCCAGCAGCATCACCGGCTATGGCAGCTCCAGCGGCCGCGCCTGCGGCAGAAGTCAAAAAATAATTCTTTTTGACAAACTAAAAAGCCCGCATTTTTGCGGGCTTTTTTTACAGGGCAACGTATCCAATATTACCATCCACGCCTTTGAGCAAAGGCATATTGGGCTTCATCGCAGGAATCGTTTTTTTATCTTTCAGCCACGTCTCTACAACATCCCAAACAGGCGGCCCCGCATTCTTGCTAGCCTCTTGCACAGGCGCCCAGCCTGCCACTTTATAAGATTTTTCTGCGCTAATCGGTTTGCCACCAAGGCGCATGTCTGAAATACGCGCGCCCACTTTGGCAGTTGGATCCATCGTGTATTGCAAGCCGCCCGTGCGAACCATATCTCCGCCTTGCTGGTAGTACGGATCGGGGTTAAAAAGGTTGTCCGCCACGTCTTCCAGCACGTTTTTAATCGTCTCGCCAGTCATATTCGTGAGTGTCGTCCACGGATACGTAATCGCGGTTTGATCC
>JANPAY010000049.1:0-2127 GCA_031430155.1 Comamonadaceae bacterium | reverse complement strand
GACTTCGAGCCCAAGTTCAGCCTGTCGCCACTGACCTATGGCACCTTGAAGGCGGCTGCCTATGCAATGGTGGTGGCGGCACCGCTGGCCATCCTCGGTGCGATCTTCGCGGGCTACTTCATGTCGGCCGGAATGCGCACGATTGTCAAGCCGACCATCGAGGTCATGGCCGCCTTGCCCACCGTCGTGCTGGGCTTCCTTGCCGGCCTTTGGCTGGCACCGCTGATCGAGAACAATCTGGCGGGCGTGCTCCTGTCGTTGTTGCTGATGCCTCTGGCGGTCGTGCTGGCTTCGCTGCTGTGGACCCTGGTTCCCGAGAGCCTGCGCCTGCGGGTCGCACCGGGCTGGGAAGCCGCGCTGCTGTTGCCGGTGCTGGTGTTCACGGTCTGGTTCTTCTTCCAGCTCGGCCACCCGATCGAGGCTGCCTTTTTTGGTGGCGACATGCCCAACTGGCTCAGCAATCAACTGGGCGTCAAGTACGAGCAGCGCAATTCGCTGGTGGTCGGCATCACGATGGGCTTCGCGGTGACGCCGGTGATCTTCTCGATTGCCGAGGACGCGATCTTCAGCGTGCCCAAGTCGCTGACCTCGGGGTCACTCGCACTCGGCGCAACGCCCTGGCAGACGCTGATGGGCGTAGTGCTGTTGACGGCCAGCCCGGGCATCTTCTCGGCGCTGATGATCGGCCTGGGCCGGGCCGTGGGCGAAACCATGATCGTGTTGATGGCCACCGGCAACACGGCGGTCATGGACTTCAGCATGTTCAGCGGCTTCCGCACCCTGTCGGCCAACATCGGCGTCGAGCTGCCCGAGGCCGGTGTGGGCGAGACGCACTACCGGCTGCTGTTCCTGGCCGCGCTCGTGCTGTTCATCTTCACCTTCGTCGTCAACACGCTCGCGGAGCTGGTGCGTCAGCGCCTGCGCGAGAAGTACCAGACGGTCTGACCAGGGCGAGCTCACACATGCGTGAATGGATCAAATCGGGCTCGCCATGGATCTGGCTCACCGCAGGCGCAGTGGCGATGTCGCTGCTGGCCGTGGCCGGCGTGACGGCGCTGACTGCCGTGCGCGGCCTCGGCTACTTCTGGCCGAAGATGGTGGCCGAGACCACATTCAAGGAAAAGGACGGTCGCACGACGCGCTTGATCGGCGAGGTGCGTGAGCGCGAGGAAGTGGCCGTGCGCCGGCTCACCGAGGCCGGCTTCAAGATCGACACACGCGAGGCCTTCGCCGAACGCATCCTGGTCAAAACAGGCAACCGCGATGTCACGGGCGTGGATTTTCGCTGGTACCCAGTGCCGTTGCTGGGTGAGCTGACCTACCCCGGCGACCTGGTGACGGTCGAGCGCCGCGAGTGGGGCAATTTCTACGGCCACCTGAAGGCCGTGAAGGAGAACGGCAACGCAGTAGCCAGCGGAGAAGCGGCCTGGCCGGAACTCCTCAAGCGCATCGAACGTGCGAACCAACTGTTCAAACAGCAAGTTCACGCGTTGTAGAAAAAGGACGAACGTGAACAGCACTGTGCCCAGAAAGGCGCCAGAGATGATTTCCCTTAGAATTGAACGGCCAAGCAATCCCATGAAAAAACTTTGCTGCTAATTGGACGTTTCGTAAGCCGGAGGCGGAACTATCGGAAGCCGCGGCTTATCGTTCTGCGGCTGCTCCAATTCCAATTCATCGAACAGCAGCCCTGGGGATTCAATCGATGTCCCGTTGACGTAACCACCGCCGCCGCCCGTAGAAAGTGGCACGTTTGTCGCGTAGAAGCTGAACAAACTGGTTTCGCTGGAAGCGGCAACAATGTCGCGCAATGAACGTCCGGTAAGGCCACGGAATTTCACTCCGCGAATCAACTCTTCGCGGCCATCTGGATATACCTTATAAATCTGCAGCGGCAAACTAAAGACAAATCCGTTGCCGGATTGCCTTGCTGCCGCCATCATCCGTTGACGATCTTCACCCGGTGCTACGGAAGGATAATCCAGCTTGCGTACCAGAATGCCATAGGGTTTGCTGCGCTGCTTGATTTGTTCAATCAGGCTAGCCTTCAGCGCCGCCATCGGTTTTGCGTCGCTAACAATTACTTCGACATTGCTCAGAAAGGGAGCCTTCGCTCCAAACTCTCCA
>JANPAY010000048.1:0-6792 GCA_031430155.1 Comamonadaceae bacterium | reverse complement strand
TAACGCTACGGGCGGTGCAGAGCAAATGCAGCTCGTCGATGTCGAAGTCGGCAATCCAGGCGCGGGTGAAATCCGCATTCGACATCACGCCATTGGTTTGAACTATATCGACGTATACCAACGCGCGGGCGTGTATGCGTTGCCACTGCCATTGCGCCTCGGGATGGAAGGCGCAGGCATTGTTGAAGCTGTTGGCGAGGGAGTCACGCATTTGAAAGCTGGCGATCGCGCCGCCTATGTGAGCCAGCCACCTGGTAGTTACTGCGAAGCGCGTGTGATGCCCGCTAAAACGGTTTGCAAATTGCCAGATGCGATTTCGTTTGAAACAGGCGCAGCCATGATGCTGAAAGGCTTTACGGCGTATTACTTGCTCCACAAAACGCTGCCACAAGGCGGATTGAATAAGGGTGACTACGCTCTCTTCCACGCAGCTGCGGGCGGTGTGGGTTTGATTGCTTGCCAAATGGCGAAGAACCTAGGTCTGAACCTGATTGGTACGGCAGGATCGGATGCCAAATGTGCGCTTGCAAAGCAATACGGTGCAGCGCATACGATCAATTATTCGACTGAAGATTTCTTGGCGCGTGTCAAAGAAATCACGGGTGGTAAGGGCGTGCGTGCGGTCTACGACTCGGTCGGCAAAGACACCTTCGACAAATCGCTCGATTGCTTGCAGCCATTCGGCCTCTTGGCCAGCTACGGTAATGCTTCAGGTAATGTGCCGCCACTCAATATTGGGATCTTGGGCGCGAAGGGCTCATTGCACATCACGCGCCCAACCGTGTTTACGCATTTGGCCACGCGTGAGTCGGCTCAGGCGATGGCCGATGCGGTGTTTGGCATGGTTGCCAAGGGCGAAATCACGATTCCGATTGAGCAGCGTTATGCGCTGGCGGATGTGCAGCAAGCGCACCGTGATTTGGAAGCGCGTAAGACGACAGGCACAACGATTTTGTTGCCGTAAATACCACCCCTTTGTCCCTTCGGGACATTTCCCCTATTGCATAGGGGCAAACAAAATCCAATCATTCTGAATTCGTTTGCCCCTGCGAAGTAGGGGAAATGTCAGCGCGAGCTGACAAAGGGGTTCTTCTTAAGCCTGAAACGGTAACTTCATCTCGCCAAGGTCGCGCTTAGTCTCAACCATCACGAGTGGCTCGTTTTTGATTTCAACCACGGGTGGACGCTCACGCGGCACATGCACAGGCTTTGGCTCGGCAGCAATTTGCGCTTGAACAGCAGCAATCTTGGCAGCATCAGAACCAATCCACTGAAGGCCTGAGCTCTCTGCTACTTGCGTCATGTCGGCCACTGGCAAGGCATAGGCTTGTACTTTAGGCAGACCAACAGGAGCAACGGCAACAACAGGAGCGGCTACTGGCGTTTGTGCGACAGGACGCTGCACAGGTGCTGCAACTG
Organism: Comamonadaceae bacterium; assembly: GCA_031430155.1. Lineage (GTDB taxonomy): Bacteria > Pseudomonadota > Gammaproteobacteria > Burkholderiales > Burkholderiaceae_C > JASGCK01. Next base: position 5,373 of record JANPAY010000048.1, on the reverse strand, counting down.
GAATGGAAGACACGGGCGCCGCTGGCGCATCGACGGTAGGAGTCGCTTGCAAGCCTTGCTGGTCTTGGCTTGCAGACTCGTCGCTGCCTTCTGCGCCACGTTCACTTCTGCGATCACGACCATAGCGGTCACGGCTGCGGCGTTCGCGTGGCTCACGTTGTTCAATCGGAGCTTGCCCATCCACCAAAGCTTGTGAAGCCTCTGCTGGTGCATCGCCTTCGCGTGGTTGGCGCAGGTCTGGACGATCAGGACGCGGGGCGCGGGGCTCACGCGGTGGACGTGGCTCACGTTGTTCTTGACCTTCAGGGCGTGGTTCACGTGCTGGACGATCAGTTCTTGGCTCACGTGGTGGGCGTGGTTCGCGTTGCTCTTGTCCCTCGGGGCGTGGCTCACGCGGTGCGCGGTCGGATCTAGGTTCACGCGGCTCGCGAGGAGGTCGATCACCTCTTGGCTCACGCGGCTCGGCTGGTGCGCCATCCGCGCGCGGGGCGCGGTCGCCTCGGTCATTCCGACCACGACCACCGCGTTCGCTGCGACCACCACGGTCATTACGTCCGCCGCGCTCATTGCGCTCTCTTGAGCCACCGCGTCCAACGTTAGACGGTGCTTCTTCTTTGACTTCAGGCGCTGGCGTGCTACCAAACAAACCTTTGATCCAACCGATCAATCCGCCGCTTGAAGCTTCTGGCGCGGAAGCCATAGCTGGCTTGGCCTCGCGGCTAGTTGTACGCGGCGTTGGCTCGATGTGTGCAGGTGCTGGTGCATCAGGCAAGACGCCTTTGATGATTGGCGTTTGCTTGTTGGTCGGCTCTTGCGAGCGATGCGCGCCGCTGCTTGGGTCTTCAAACTCTTCGGCCAATTTATAGCTGGCTTCGATGTTGTCTAAACGCGGGTCATCGTGCTTGAGGCGCTCGAGTTTGTAATTCGGTGTCTCTAGCGTTTTGTTCGGGATGAGCAGCACGCTGATGCGTTGACGCAGTTCAATCTTGGCGATTTCGTTACGTTTTTCGTTCAGCAAATAAGAAGCCGCTTCCACAGGCACTTGCACGCGCACGGCGGCAGTGCCTTCTTTCATGGCTTCTTCTTGGATGATGCGCAAAATTTGCAGTGCCGAGCTTTCGGTATCGCGGATATGACCAGCGCCGCCGCAGCGTGGGCAAGGAATCGATGCGCCTTCTGACAAGGCTGGACGCAAGCGCTGACGGCTCATTTCCATCAAACCAAATTTGCTGATCGTGCCAAACTGCACGCGGGCGCGGTCTTGGCGTAGGGCATCACGCAAGCGGTTTTCGACTTCGCGGCGATTCTTTGACTCTTCCATGTCGATAAAGTCAATCACGATGAGACCACCCAAATCGCGCAAACGCATTTGGCGAGCCACTTCGTCAGCGGCTTCTAAGTTAGTACGTGTCGCGGTCTCTTCGATGTCGCCACCGCGAATCGAACGCGCCGAGTTCACGTCTACCGATACCAAGGCTTCGGTGTGGTCAATCACAATCGCGCCGCCGCTTGGCAATTGCACGGTGCGGGCATACGCGGTTTCGATTTGGTGTTCGATTTGGAAGCGTGAGAACAGCGGCGTGTCGTCGCGGTAACGCTTCACTTTGGCTTCGTGCTCGGGCATCACATGCGCCATAAACTGACGCGCTTGTTCGTACACGTCATCGGTGTCGATCAAGATATCGCCAATGTCGGAGTTGAAGTAGTCGCGGATCGCGCGGATGACGAGTGATGATTCTTGATAAATCAAGAACGCGCCTGCCGTACCTGCGGCGCCGTCAACGGCTGCCCACAGTTTGAGTAAGTAGTTCAAATCCCACTGCAGCTCTTCAGCCGAGCGGCCAATGCCAGCCGTGCGGGCAATGATGCTCATGCCCTTTGGATATTCCAATTGGTCGAGGGCATCTTTCAGTTCCGCGCGAGATTCGCCTTCAATACGGCGCGAAACACCGCCGCCGCGTGGGTTGTTCGGCATCAAAACGACGTAACGACCTGCGAGTGACACAAAGCTCGTGAGAGCCGCGCCTTTGTTGCCGCGCTCTTCTTTTTCGACCTGAACGAGGATGCTTTGCCCCTCTTTAATCACGTCTTGAATGCGTGCCTGCGACGCAGGCACATCAGATTGGAAATACTGCTTTGAGATTTCTTTGAATGGCAAAAAGCCGTGACGCTCTTCGCCGTAATCGACAAAGCAAGCTTCTAGTGAGGGCTCAACGCGGGTGACAACGGCTTTGTAGATGTTGCCCTTGCGCTGCTCGCGCCCTTCGATTTCGATTTCGTAGTCGAGTAGTTTTTGACCATCGACGATGCCTAAACGGCGCTCTTCCGCCTGAGTGGCGTTAATTAACATGCGTTTCATGTTTGTTCCTTACATTGTCCTAAACCAAGTACCTAAAGTACCAAGGACACCCGAACCAACACGAATCAAACTGAGGAGGGAATTGCCGAATTGCTAAGGGAAGACGTTAAACGTCTAACCGCCCACAAGCCACGTATTTAATAGCGTGGGGTGCGGGTTTCAAAGCGGGGCGCAGTGCTGTGAGGACAGTTTTAACAGTAGCGATTAAAAGCATATTCACAAGCAAAAAATCGGTAGACGAATCATTCAATTCAAAAACATCTACCAACAGGTATTCCGTATATAAGTTTGTTTCGTGTGGTGTATCGTGACTCTTGCTCATCGCGGCAGATCTGTGGTCTGGGGCTTATGAAGCGAGGGTACCGCTAGGTATCCACCTTATTAACCAGCGCTAAATCAGCGCCGTGGTTAACGTTTTTATTATACCCGCTGAGACAGCGGTAGGCGGCAACGCCTATTGCCGCGCCAATGGTCTCGGCCAAAACGAAACCCAGCGCATTTTGCGGTGCAATGCCAGAAAAGCTGTTTGTCATCATCCGCCCGAGGACTGCTGCAGGGTTTGCAAACGAAGTGCTGGCGGTAAACCAGTACGCCGCGCCAATGTAGCTCGCCACCAAGGCGCTGGCTTTGGCGTAGGCTTGGCTAGAGCGCAAGATAACAAAGATCAATCCTGCGGTTGCGACGGCTTCGGCAATCCACTGTCCCGTGCCCGTGCGGATGTGACTACTAACTTGAATGATGGTGAGGTCGAACATGGCATGAGCCAACCACGCACCAGCAATCGCACCTGCTATTTGAGCCATCACGTAGTACGCAAGCAAAGGTTTAGCTGTGCGCCATAGCATGACAAAGCTCACCAGCGGATTGAAATGCGCGCCGCTGACATCGCCTAGCGTTTCAATCAGCACATACAGAATGAAAACGGTAGCCAGCGTGTTACCAAGCAAGGCAATGGCGACATTGCCGCCAGCAAGGCGGTCAGCCATGATGCCTGAGCCAATGACGGTGCAGAGCAGGAGTAGCGTGCCTAAAAATTCCGCGAAGACTTTTTGTGCGGTGGTGTGTTGCATGTTCATTGCGCCGCCAATTCTTTGGCAGTTACGCTCAGATTTGTCGGTAGTAGCCGTTCACTAGGCAGTGCAATCAAAAGTCGAATACGTTTGGCAATCAAATGCATGGTTTGCACAAAAGCCTCAAGACGCTCAGCGTCTGTGCCAACGGCGTTCGATGGGTCTGCGTAGCCCCAATGTGCCGTGGCTGGCTTGCCAGGCCAATAGGGGCAGACCTCGCCTGCCGCGTTGTCGCACACCGTGATGATGAGATCCATGTGCGGCGCATCGCTACCAGCAAATACGTCCCAGCTTTTGCTAGATAAGGAGCTTGTATCAATGCCTGCTTGAGTCAAAACTTGAATCGCTAGCGGATTGGGCTGCTGATTCTCACGCGGTGAGCTTCCAGCAGAAAACGCCTTGAATTTGCCTGCGCCAAAGTGGTTGAGCAGCGCCTCGGACAAGATGCTGCGTGCGGAGTTGTGAGTGCAGAGGAAGAGAACGTTGATAGGTTTGATGGTGTTTGTCATGGTGTTTTTGAATTAGCAGCAAGAAGATTTAGATTTGGTCGCAGGTGCGCTGGGTGCGCAGCATGCGGCTTGGGGTTGGGTTTTAGGTATCGGCGCGACGCACACTTTGCCGCTTTCATTAAACAAGGGGATGTTGCCAAGTGTGTAAAAGTGTTCCCACGCAACGCCTTGGGGATCCGTCACCCAATGCTTGTCGCTGCGTGCATAGCAGCAAGTGGTCGCGCCTTCGCCCTGCAGCGCCATATCGGCAGACTCGGCGCGGGCTTTGAGTTCGGCGAGCTCGGCAGGGTTGTCAACTTGAAAGCCAAAATGATCTAACCCTGCTTGACTACCCCGCGTGGAAATAGCGAAATTGACACGTGGGTCATCGAGCATCCATTTAGCGTAGTCAACCTCAACGCGGGCGGGCTCAGTGGCAAAGAGTTTGGAATAGAAGCCGATGCTTTGAGTGATGTCCTCAACGTGCATATGAACGTGAAATCTTTTCATAAGGTTCTCCTAGGTAATGTGTCGTTAAGTGTGGTTAGCAGTCGCAAGCAGTTGACTCGGAACTCAGGCAAACGGCTCCTTGGCAGCAGTTTTCGGTGAGGTAGCCAAGTAGTTCGTCCATGGTGGCAAACGAGGCTTTGTAAATCAGATTACGCCCTTGGCGCTCTTGGCTAATAAGACCAGCGTAGGTGAGCTCCTTGAGGTGAAACGACAAGGTGTTAGAGGCAACATTTAATTGCTCAGACAGATGGCTTGGCGTGAGACCACTGTTGCCCGCTACGACCAGCGCACGAAAAACTCTGAGGCGTATTTCTTGCGCCAAGGCGGCGAGGGAGCGGATTGCATCGATTTCATTCATTCGCAAATAATACCATATTCGTAGAATTATTGAATTAAATGGGTGAAATTTAAAATAAGACGTTCACGTCACACAATCGTCACGGAATCGACACCGGACCGTCACATCCTTTTTGCACACTCACTCCAAGCAACAACCAAGGAGTGCAGTGATGAGTGATAGCTATGCAGGCAAGTTTGAAAACTCAGATGGCGTGAACATCGCCAACAATCCATATCTCGAAGAGGTCGATTCAGCGAGACGTCAGTTGATTGGCAGCAGCGTGGCTGCCGTAGCCTTACTGACGGGTAGCGGTGCGGCGTTTGCCGCAAAACAGTCGCTCTCTAAAACCAAAGGAGCGCTGCTGGGCTTCACCGCTGTGCCTGTGTCAAACAGCGACGAAGTCGTTGTGCCGCCAGAGTACGACGCGCAGGTCTTGTACCGCTGGGGCGATCCAGTCGGTGCCAAGCTGGGTAGCCCTGCGTTTAAGGCTGACGCCAGCAACACGTGGCAAGAGCAGGCCTTGCAAGCAGGGATGCACCACGATGGCATGGAGTACTTCCCGCTGAGTCAAACTGGCAATCGAGGCTTACTCGCGATCAATCACGA
>JANPAY010000047.1:0-8345 GCA_031430155.1 Comamonadaceae bacterium | reverse complement strand
TTATCGATGCGTTTGTCTTGTAACCAAGAGCCTGAGCCCACACCCTTTTGTAAATCAATTTGTGAGACACCCGTTGACAACACAGGCAAGGGTCCACGATTGGCGGCGGTGATGTCCGCCCGCGCGGCGCTGAGCAATTGCTTAGAAATTTGTGCGTCAATGTTTTGCGTTGCAGCGGTTAGTGCTTCGGGTAGCGTGATTTGCTTAGGCGCTTGCGCAAACGCGCTGCAAAGGCTAATGGCGTAAAGCAAGGCGCCTGCCAGGCGCAGGAGTTGATGTTTGTGGAGTATCCTCATGGAATGCGGTTGTACCTGCTCGCACCTGACCAATACCTGACCCCTTTATGTTATGAGAATCCTTTTGGTTGAAGATGATCCCGCGCTCCACGAGGTGATGACCCAAAATCTATTGGCTTTGGGGCATCGCGTGGAAGGCGCGACCAGTGTGGCCTCGGCGCAACACTGGTGGCGTGTTCAGCCTTTCGATGCAGTGCTGCTTGATCTCAATTTGCCGGATGGTTCGGGGTTGACGGCGTTGCGCGAAGCTCGGAGTAGGGGCGATAAAACGCCCGTCATTGTTTTGACGGCACGCAACCGCACGGAAGAACGCATTGCGGGGCTTGACGCGGGTGCGGATGATTATCTTGGCAAGCCGTTTGAGATGGCGGAGGTCGAGGCGAGGTTGAGAGCTCTTGTGCGGCGGAGCCTTGGGGCAGATGATGTGGTCACCATCGGGCAATTGAAACTAGATCGCCGCGCACGCCGCATCTATTGTTCGGATGTGGATTGGACGTTGCCCGCTCGCGAGTACGAGGTTTTGGTGGAGCTGCTGTCGCCGCTGGGGCGGGTGGTGAGTAAAAAAATGTTGTCCGATAAGCTATCGGATGCAGACGATGCGCTGGGTGATAACGCATTGGAGTCTTTTATTTCTAGGCTGCGCAAGCGCCTGATTGGTACAGGCGCCGCTATTGTGACGGTGCGTGGCCTGGGTTACCGAGTGCAACAAGAGGTCTTGTTTGATGTTGATGCAGACGCATAAACGTAAGCCTTCGCTACGCTATCGACTTTTGAGCCATGTGCTGTGGCCGCTGGTGCTGACCTGGGCTTTGGGCTCGGCTATCGTGATTGGTTTTGCCTACTACTTTACGACGCAGGCCTATGACCGCTCATTATTAGATGATGCCTATGCGTTGTCTGCACAGGTGCGTAGCGATCCAGCGACGGGACTTCGTTTAAGTTTGACGGACGCCGAAATGCGCGCCGTGTTATTTGATCAGGCGGAGTCGAACTATTTTGCACTCTGGTATGCCGATGGCCGCTTGCTCGCGGGTCATGTGGCGCTGAGGCCGCCAACTTTAAGCCTGACAAAGACAGGCGATGCGGCGGACATCGCTGCCGGGCCTAGCTGGACAGATGGTGCGTACCTGGGGCGTGCCGTGCGCATTGTTTCACTGAGTCGAACGCTGCCTGAACCGTTTGTCGTGGTGGTTGCACAAACAACCGAGAGCCGTAGCCGTCTGCTGGGCCGTCTTTTATTGGCGGGCCTCATTCCGCAGGTGATTTTGCTTGTATTTTTGGCTTGGTGGCTGCGTCGTCGTGTGGAGCAAGATTTAGCGCCACTATCGCAATTACGACGCGCGGTAGAGCAGCGTGATGCGGCGGATCTGCGGCATATTCCAGAGGCCTTGACGAAAGAGGCCAAAACCAGCGACATTGAGCATCTTGGCACGGCGATGAACTCCTTGTTTGATCGTCTTTCGCTTGGCATCGCTGCGCAGCGTGAATTTTCAGGGAACGTTGCACACGAGCTTCGCACGCCGCTTGCTGGCATTCGCCTGCAAGCAGAGCATGCACTCACATTAAGCCCCGATCTTGCGATACAAGAGCGCATGAAAAAGCTATTAACCGGCGCCGACCATGCCAGTCATTTAATTGATCAGCTGTTGGCTTTGGCGTTTGCAGATGAGGCTCGCCATAGTGTGCAGTTGGCAAGGCTTGATTTGGTGGAGGTGGTGCGAGCTGCAACGCTGCGTCATTTGGCGCGTGCGGACAGCTTGCGTGTGGATTTAGGTGCAGAGGGTGTAGAGGGTTCGCACCCCCTGTTTGTGATGGCTCACCGGGTTTTGGTCGATGCGGTGCTAGATAATTTAATTGATAACGCTTTCCGTTATGGCTTGTCGGATGCACATCCCAAAATGACGATTTCTGTCGTGCAGAGGGGGCTCGAGATTCACTTGGCCGTGATGGATAACGGACGCGGTTTGACCCCGCAAGAGGCTAGTCATTTCAAGGGTCGCTGGGAGCAGGGGGGGCAAGGCGTTGGTCTTGGGCTTGCCATTGTGGCGCGCTATGCAGAGCTAATGAGCGCTAAATTTACTCTTCAGACGGCGAGCCGAGAGGACGCTTCTGGCGGCGGACTTTGCGCTGGCTTGGTGTTTGCGGCAAAAAGTTAAAATCACACAGATGCAATATCCCAAACAATTTGATGTGATCGTCGTCGGTGGTGGTCACGCGGGCACAGAGGCCGCGCTAGCATCGGCACGCATGGGCGCAAAGACGCTGCTTTTATCGCACAACATTGAGACCTTAGGTCAGATGAGTTGCAACCCCAGCATTGGCGGTATCGGCAAGGGCCATCTCGTGAAAGAGGTCGATGCACTCGGCGGTGCGATGGCGATTGCCACCGACGAAGCGGGTATTCAGTTTCGGATTTTGAACGCTAGCAAAGGCCCTGCTGTTCGTGCCACGCGCGCACAAGCCGACCGGGTTTTGTACAAGGCGGCGATTCGCTACCGCTTAGAAAATCAGCCTAACTTATGGTTTTTTCAACAAGCGTGCGATGATTTGATGGTCGAGCATGTGGACGGCCAAGAGCGCGTCACGGGCGCGGTTACGCAAAGCGGGATTCGATTTCCTGCAAAAACGGTGGTGCTGACGGCGGGTACATTTTTAGATGGTCGCATTCATATTGGCCTGCAAAACTTTTCCGCGGGCAGGGCGGGCGATCCACCGGCGCTTAGTTTGTCGGCACGGCTCAAAGAGTTGAAGCTGCCGCAGGGCCGCTTGAAGACAGGCACGCCGCCGCGCATTGATGGGCGCAGCATTGATTTTTCTAAATGCTTGCGCCAACCAGGCGACGGCATGGAAAACAACGAGGGCCTCATCGACACACCGATGCCCGTGTTCAGTTTCATGGGAAACAAGGCCATGCACCCCGCGCAAATGCCGTGTTACATCACGCATACCAATGAGCGCACGCACGAGATTATCCGCAGTGGCTTTGATCGTAGCCCCATGTTTACGGGCAAGATTGAGGGCGTAGGGCCGCGTTATTGTCCAAGTGTCGAGGACAAAATCAACCGCTTTGCTGACAAACAAAGCCATCAAATTTTTTTAGAGCCAGAAGGCTTAACCACGCACGAATACTATCCCAATGGCATTTCGACCAGCCTGCCGTTTGATATTCAATTGGGCTTGGTGCGTTCGATGGCGGGCCTAGAAGACGCGCACATCTTGCGCCCAGGTTATGCGATTGAGTACGACTACTTTGACCCGCGCTCATTAAGGAGCAGTTTTGAAACCAAGCAAATTGGCGGACTTTTTTTTGCGGGACAAATCAACGGCACGACGGGCTACGAGGAAGCTGCCGCGCAAGGTTTGTTTGCGGGCATGAATGCGGCGCTGCAAGTGCGGGGCGCAGACTCGTGGCTGCCGCGCCGTGACGAAGCGTATTTGGGCGTGCTAGTTGATGATCTTATTACTAAAGGCGTGACTGAGCCTTACCGCATGTTTACCAGTCGCGCCGAGTACCGCCTGCAATTGCGTGAAGACAATGCCGACGCTCGCTTGACCGAACGCGGGCGCGAACTCGGCATGGTGGGCGATGCGCAATGGGCGGCCTTTTGCAAAAAGCGCGAGGCTGTTTCACGTGAAACAGAGCGCCTGCGCAGTACGTGGGTGAGCCCGAAGAATATCGAAAAGAGCGATGCCGAGCGCGTGCTGGGCAAGGCGATGGAGCACGAGTACAGCCTCGCGGATTTGCTGCGTCGCCCGGGCGTGAGCTATGCGGCGCTAGCTAGTTTGGTAAAAACCGACGGCGAAAACCTTGCCTCGGTTGAACTAAACGCTATGAGCGACGCCCCTGATTTTGATAAGTCGGTGATTGAGCAAGTTGAAATTTCTGCCAAATATTCGGGCTACATCGAGCGCCAGCAGGGCGAAGTAGAGCGCGCTGCGGCGAACGAAAATACCGTACTACCGCAGGACTTCGATTACTCGGAAGTCGCGGCGCTGAGCATTGAGGTGCGGCAAAAGCTGGCGAAATTCAAACCCGAGACCTTGGGGTTGGCAGGTCGAATCTCTGGCGTCACACCCGCTGCGATTTCTCTATTGCAAATCCACCTTAAAAAAGGGCGGCTAAAAAAGGCGAGAGTCGCCGCTTTGGCCGAATAGTGGGCGACATGGTGGGCGGCATCATGAGCGGCGCGGGGTCGGTGGAAAAGTTGCAGGCAGGGCTGGTAGAACTTGGCCTAGATCTATCCGAGCATCAGCAAAAACAACTGCTGGAGTATGTGGCGATGATTGCGAAGTGGAATAAGGTGTACAACCTCACCGCTATCCGCGATGCGGGCGAAATGCTGACGCACCATTTGCTGGATTCGCTGGCGATTATTTTGCCGCTAAAAAAGCATTTAACTAGCTTGAGTGATGGCCTGCAGGCCAACACCAACAAGGCCTACAGGCTATTAGATGTGGGCGCGGGCGCAGGATTGCCGGGCGTGGTCGTGGCGATTTGCTGCCCCGATGTTTTGGTGACATGTGTCGATACGGTGGGTAAAAAAGCGGCATTTATTCAGCAAGTGGCGCTGGCACTTGCTCTTCCTAATTTGCGCGGCATTCATGCCCGGGTGGAGGCGATGCTGCCAGCCGACGTGGCGGATGGGTTTGATGTCATCACTAGCCGCGCCTTTGCGACGCTCTCGGACTTTGTGGGTTTGACCATGAATTTGCTAGCGTCCGAGACGGGCGTTTGGATGGCAATGAAGGCGAAAACGGCAGGTGCAGAAACGGCGGCGCTGCCTTTAGATGTTGCTGTGTTTCACGTGGAACAGCTCCAGGTGCCGAGCTTAAATGAAGACCGCTGTCTCGTTTGGATGCGGCCAAACCGATAGGGCTTGGGGTACACTTGCCCCCACATGTTTGGAATTACGAATTACGCCGCTTTTGTTGCGGCGTTTGTTTTTTTACTTTTTATTCCCGGCCCTGGAAATTTAGCGCTCATTTCTTCGGCGGGGAAGGGCGGTCTGCGCGGCGGATTGGCCTCGGTGTTTGGCTTGTTAGTTGGGGATCAGATTTTGCTTTGGCTGGCAGTAGCAGGAGCCGCCGCCATTTTGGTGGCTAACCCTTTGGTCTTTAAGGGCTTGCAGGTTGTTGGGGCGGTGTATTTGGCTTGGTTGGGTTTTAAGATGCTGTTTGCCAAGCCGGGAACTAAGTTGGCGGTGGAGATTGCAAAGGGGCAGTATTTCAAGCAAACGATGTTGATTACACTTTTGAATCCCAAGGCGGTGATGTTTTATGTGGCGTTTTTCCCGCAGTTTATAGATCCGGCGCAGCATCAGGGCTTGCTAACGTTTGGTGTGATGGCGGCAACGATTGCCGTACTTGGGTTTTTGTATTGTTTTGCGGTGGTGCTCATCACACATTACGCCGGGCAGAAGCTTCGCGCTAGACCAATGTGGCCGTGGCTTCTGGGCAAGTTGGCGGGTGTATTTTTAATTGGTTTTGGCGTTAAATTAGCCTTAGGGTTTTAAAAAGAGAGCAAAAATGGCAAAGATTTTTTGTGTCGCTAATCAAAAAGGCGGCGTTGGCAAAACAACGACCACGGTCAATTTGGCTGCGGGTTTGGCTAAGATTGGCCAGCGTGTTTTGATGGTCGACTTAGATCCACAGGGCAATGCCACGATGGGTTCTGGGGTTGATAAACGAGCCCTCAAGCACACGATTTATGACGTCTTGCTGGAAGAGGCGACTGTTGCTGAGGCTAGGACGCATAGTGAAAAATGTGGTTACGACGTTCTGGGTGCTAACCGTGAATTGGCGGGGGCGGAAGTGGAGCTGGTCGCGGTAGAGCGCCGCGAAGCACGCCTAAAGACGGCATTGGCTGTGGTGGGTGCTGAGTATGACTTCATCTTGATTGACTGCCCGCCGTCACTGTCCATGCTGACCTTAAATGGCTTGTGCTGCGCTAATGGCGTGATTGTGCCCATGCAGTGCGAGTATTTTGCGCTTGAAGGGTTGACCGATTTGGTCAATACGATCAAGCAGGTGCATGCTAACTTAAACAAGGATTTGCAAATCATTGGTCTTTTGCGCGTCATGTTTGATCCACGTATTACGCTGCAAGTTCAAGTGAGCGATCAGTTGAAGGCACACTTTTCAGACAAGGTTTTTAATACGGTGATTCCGCGCAATGTCCGTTTGGCGGAAGCCCCCAGTTATGGCTTGCCGGGGGTCATATTTGATGCAGCATCCAAGGGGGCACAAGCCTATGTGGCGTTTGCTGCTGAAATGGTTGAGCGAATTAAAAAAATGTAATTTAGAAGTTTAGAAAACTGAAAGAATGAAATGGTAGTCAAAAAACAAAAAGGTTTAGGTCGTGGCTTAGAGGCTTTGCTGGGGCCCACAGCGGTGGATGCGGCGGTTGGACTTGTCGGTGGCGAGGGCGGCACGGGGGTACTCAACCTCGATCAAATGGTGGCAGGCAAGTATCAGCCGCGCACACATATGGATGAAGGCGCACTCTACGAGTTGGCAGAGAGCATCAAACAACAGGGCGTCATGCAGCCGATTTTGGTTCGGCGTTTACCTGTTGGCGCGCCAGCCGAATATGAAATTATTGCGGGGGAGCGGCGTTTTCGCGCCGCCAAAATAGCGGGTCTTAGCTCGGTTCCCGTTTTGGTGAAAGACGTGACGGATGAGGCCGCGGCCGCCATGGCGCTCATTGAAAATATGCAGCGCGAGGATTTGAATCCGCTGGAGGAAGCCCAAGGCCTACAACGCCTCATCAAAGAGTTTGGGCTCACTCACGAGGCGGCTGCGGGCGCTGTGGGGCGCTCTCGTAGCGCCGCATCTAACCTGCTTAGGCTGCTCAACTTAGCAGAGCCTGTGCAGGGTATGCTGGTTGCCGGCGATCTTGATATGGGTCATGCTAGAGCGCTGCTTGCGCTGGATAAAGCCACGCAAATTACGGCGGCAAATCAAATTGCGGGCAAAAAAATGTCGGTTCGAGAAGCTGAAAGCTTGGTTAAAAAAATCAGTGCCGAATTTGCCCTAACGCCAAGTCGTCCCAAAACCGATAAATCACGGGACATAAAGCGGGTAGAAGATGAGCTGGCGGATTTGCTGGCAGCGCCGGTTGAGATCAAAATTAAAAAACGCGTTAAACGTAGCGGCCGTGTGTATGAGCAGGGCGAATTGACGATTGGTTTTGGCTCTTTGGACGAGTTAAATGGTTTAATCGACAAATTGAAAGCAAAAAACTAAGCGTAGTTAAGCGGTAAAAATCTTCCCTGGATTCATAATTCCAAGAGGGTCGAGTGCTTTTTTAATGGTGCGCATCATGTTGACTGCGCCCGCACCAGTTTCCTCGACCAGGAAATCCATTTTGTGCAAACCAATGCCGTGCTCCCCTGAACACGTGCCCTCCAGCGAGAGTGCGCGCTTCACCAACTTGTGGTTTAGCGCTTCGGCAGTCTCGCGCTCATGCGCGCTAGCGGGGTCGAGTAAATAGCCAAAATGGAAGTTGCCATCGCCAACGTGCCCGACTAAAAAGTAAGGAATACCTGATGCATCAGCCTCAGCCACCGACTCGAGCAAGCAGTCGGCCAAACGCGAAATGGGAACGCAGGTGTCAGTCGAAATGGCGCGGCAGCCAGGTCGCGACTGAATCGCGGCAAAGTAGGCGTTGTGCCGCGCAGTCCACAATCGTGTGCGCTCTTCTGGCGTGGTTGCCCACTCAAAAGCTTCGCCGCCAAACTCCTGTGAGATCTCTTGCACTGATTCGGCCTGCTCTTTGACGCCAGCGGGCGAGCCGTGGAACTCCATCAGCAGCATCGCACCTTCGTGCAAATTGAGTTTTGAGTAGGTGTTGAGCATTCGCACCGTGTTGGTGTCGATCAGCTCAACACGCGCAATGGGAATTCCCATTTGGATAATTTGAATCGTGGTGCGTACGGCGGCCTCGATACTGGGAAAACTGCACATCGCCGCGCTAATAGCCTCAGGCAAGGGGTAGATTTTGAGTGTGATTTCAGTCATGACGCCCAGCGTGCCTTCACTGCCGACCAT
>JANPAY010000046.1:0-4413 GCA_031430155.1 Comamonadaceae bacterium | reverse complement strand
GTCGGCATCGACCACGCGCACAGGTTCGCCTGCCTTGATGTCGCTCCACAGTTTTTTAGGAAATAGCTTGGGATTGTTGCCAATCACGTTGTTAGCGGCTTGCAAAATTTGCGGCGTGGAGCGGTAGTTTTGCTCCAGCGGAATGACCTTCAGGTTCGGATAATCCGTGGGCAGGCGGCGCAGGTTGTCTAGCGTCGCGCCGCGCCAGCCGTAGATGGATTGATCGTCGTCGCCCACAGCGGTAAAGCGGGCGCGTTCGCCGACCAAGAGTTTCAGCATCTCGTACTGAGTGGCGTTGGTGTCTTGGTATTCATCGACCAGCACATGACCGAATGCGGCTTGCCATTTAGCGCAGACCTCGGGATGGTTTTGCAGCAGTTTGAGCGGCAGTCCGATGAGGTCATCAAAGTCCACACTTTGATAAGCTGAGAGCCGCTCTTCGTACTTTTGCATGATGATGGCGGTCACTCGTTCATCGTCGTTTTTGGCCGCAGCTAGTGCTGTATCGCCCGTGAGTCCCGCACTTTTCCAGCCACTAATCGTCCATTGCCAACCACGAGCCGTGGCGGCATCCACGGTGCCGCCCGCATCTTTGAGCATGGACTCGACATCGCTGGAATCCAGAATGCTGAAATTAGGTTTGAGCCCGAGTACCGCGCCGTCTTGGCGCAGCATCCGCACGCCGAGTGCATGGAAGGTGCAGATGGTGAGTTCTTTGGCAAGCTTGCCAAAAGATTTAGCTTGAAGAATAGCTTTAGCGCGTTCGCGCATCTCAGCAGCAGCCTTGTTGGTAAAGGTAATGGCGGCAATGCGTTTGGGCTCTAATCCTGCTTCGATGAGCCGTGCGATTTTGTGCGTAATGACGCGGGTTTTGCCAGAGCCAGCGCCTGCCAGCACGAGAGAAGGACCCGATAAAAAATTCACAGCTTCCCGCTGTGCAACGTTTAAGTCATCCGACATCTACTTGGTTTTGTGCAAGGTGTTGAAGTCGCGCTCGTAGTCTTTGAGCTTGGAGAGTGCATGGGCACGCTGTGCGGTATTCATGCTGTTATGCAGCTTGGCGTACAGCTCGCAATTGCTTTGTTTCAGCCGATCCGCATAAGCAAGATAGGCTGTGTCTGGCGAGACGAGGCTGCGTTGCATGAGAGCACGCATGGGGTCGCGAGCCGCATCGATATTGAGCTTGCGGGCTTGTATCTCTTTCAACGTCGTCACCAAGTCTTGTTGGCGGCGTAGTCGTTCAGCGTAGGCCATTTTGGAATTAAAGGGCGAAGTGCTGATCGTCTCCTGCAGCCATTTGCGTTGACTGTCTTCTAAGCTGCCGTAGAGGCTGTCGGTACGTTCGCGAATAGATTTTTCGGTGTTCTTCATCAGTTCGCGCTTTGTTTTGGGCTGCCACTCCTCCAACCATTTCTCGTTGGTCTTGCATATTTTTCCTCGATGGATTTGATTTGTGTTGCAGATAAATGCGTGACCAGCCATAACACTTGCGGCTCTAAATAGGTGGACAGTGGCGGTAATAGTCTCGCTTGCACCTGGTCGGCAAGCGTACATAGTTGTGCGGCGGTGACGTCGCTAGAAGCCATCGTTTGCAGGCTGTGTGCAATGTCTGCAAACGCTGGTAGCTGAGTCTTCCGATGCCACTGGTGGAAGGCTTGCATGTCGTTTTTAACATGCACTTTTTGATCGACTGTGAAATCGACGTAGCCATCTAGCCACCAATAGACCAAGCTATCGGCGTTGTTGTAAGTCAGTTTGATAGCTCCGCAGGCGGTCAATAAGGCGCACAGGGCGAGGAAGAGGAGGGGGCGAAAGAATAAGGACATGGCAGCGGATGATAATCGCTAGCATGAATCAATTGAACGTCATCATCATGGCTGCGGGCAAAGGCACGCGAATGAAGTCCGCCGTACCTAAAGTTCTACAGCGCTGAGGCGGCAAACATTTGGTGCAGCACGTGCTGGGTACCGCATCCGTATTGCAAGCCAAGCAAGTCGTGGTGGTCACGGGGCATCAGGCTGAGGTGGTGGAGGCGGCACTCGTGGAGACCAAGAATATTCAAACAGTACGCCAAATGCCGCAGCTAGGCACGGGACACTGCGTACAGCAAGCGGCACCGCGCTTGATAGATGACGACAGCATCACGCTGATTTTGTCGGGTGATGTGCCGCTGACGAGGCCTGAGACTTTGCAAGCGCTGATCGTGCAATGCGCAGGCAAGCATCTGGCACTTCTGACGATTGCTTTTGATGATCCCACGGGTTATGGGCGCATCGTGCGCAATGCATCGGGTGCAGAGGTAGCCGCCATCGTCGAGCACAAAGATGCAAGCCCCGAGCAGCGAGCGATTCATGAGTGCTACAGCGGCATCATGGCAGCGCCGACTCGTTTGCTCAAAAACTGGCTCGCCAAGCTAGATAACAACAATGCAGCGGGCGAGTTTTATCTCACCGATGTGGTTAAGCACGCCGCAGCGGGCGGTACGCAGGTGCTGGCGACTTGCATCACGGATCACGTGGAAGTGGACGGCGTGAATAGCCCTGTCCAGCTAGCCGCATTAGAACGGGCTTTGCAGGCACGTATTGCGCTAGCCCTGATGGAACAAGGCGTGCGGCTTGCTGACCCTGCGCGATTGGATGTGCGCGGTTCACTGGTTTGTGGCATGGACGTGGATATCGACGTGAATTGCGTATTTGCGGGTGATGTGCAACTTGGCGATAACGTCAGCATTGGCGCGAACTGTGTGATAACGGACGCGGTGATTGCAGATGGCGCGGTGATTCAAGCTTTCACGCATATTGAAGGACAGGCTGGCAAGCCAGTACGGGTGGGGCTTGCAGCTAAGGTGGGACCATTTGCGCGGTTGCGTCCAGGAGCGGATTTGGGCGAAGACGTGCACATTGGTAATTTTGTCGAAGTGAAAAATGCCACGCTGGCCAAAGGTGCCAAAGCGAATCACTTGGCGTATTTGGGCGATGCATCAATTGGCGAACGCGTCAACTATGGCGCAGGTTCGATTACAGCGAACTATGACGGTGTGAATAAGCACAAAACCGTGATCGAAGCGGATGTGCATGTGGGCAGCAATTGCGTGATTGTGGCGCCCGTTACCCTTGGCGCGGGCGGCACGATTGGTGCGGGCTCCACGGTGACCAAGGACGCGCCAGCGGGCAGCTTAACGGTGGCGCGCGGCAAACAAATCAGCATTGCCAATTGGCAGCGTCCAACCAAGAAGTCATGACTCGCATTGCCATCGTCAGCGCGATGCAAGAAGAGCTAGCCGCCGTGTTGGTGCTGATGCAGGGACAACAAAAACAAACGATTGCAGGACGAGATTTTTGGCTTGGGCAACTACATGGACGTGAGGTGATCGTCGTGCTGTCGCGCATTGGGAAAGTTGCCGCGGCGGCCACAGCCACTATTTTGATAGAGCGGTTTAGTGTGCAAAGCCTTGTCTTTACGGGGGTTGCGGGTGGTTTGTATCCTGGCGTACAGGTTGGTGATGTCGTAGTGGCGGCCGAATTTTTACAGCACGACATGGATGCGTCGCCGCTATTTCCAAGGTTTGAAGTCCCCTTGACGGGCGTGAGTCGCTTTGCTGCGAATGTAGCTTTGAGCGACCAGCTAGCCGATGCTGTGAGCCGTTCTTTGCCAAGCGTTCGTCTGCATCGGGGCTTGATGGTGAGTGGGGATCGTTTTGTGTCAACCACCGCTGAGAGTCATGCTCTCCAAGTTGCCCTTCCTGACGCCTTGGCGGTCGAGATGGAAGGCGCGGCGATTGCACAGGTTTGCGCGGATTATGGTGTTGCGTTTGCCGCCGTTCGGACGATTTCTGACCGCGCCGATGACGAGGCGCACGGCGACTTTTTACAGTTCATTAAAACCACCGCCAGCCCTTATTCAGCGGCGATTGTGGCTGCGTTACTTAGTCAAGTTATTTGAGCCAGCCGCGCCTGCGGAAGTACCACATCGGGACCAAGGCGCTAGCAACCATGAGTGCAATGGCGGCAGGATAACCCCAAGCGGTATCCAGCTCGGGCATATATTTAAAGTTCATGCCATAGATGCTGGCAATCAGGGTGGGCGGCAGCAGCGCCACGCTGGCCACCGAGAAAATCTTGATGATCTTGTTTTGGTTGATGTTGATGAAACCAACGGTGGCATCCATCAAGAAGTTGATCTTGTCAAACAAGAATGCCGTGTGTGAATCGAGCGAATCGATGTCACGCATAATTTGCCGCGCTTCTTCGTATTGCTCGGCGCCCAGCATCTTGGTACGCATCATGAAGCTGAGCGCACGGCGTGTATCCATGACGTTACGCCTGATGCGACCGTTCATATCTTCTTGGCGTGCGATATTGCCCAGCACCACCCCGGCTATTTCGTCGGTCACATCGCCCGCCAACACTTGCT
>JANPAY010000045.1:0-2209 GCA_031430155.1 Comamonadaceae bacterium | reverse complement strand
AATCTCGCCATTCACGGCTTGGACAGCGAGTGGTCTAAACATCACCGCTTGTTTGATCGGCAAGGCGAGTAAGGCTTGCTCCACTTGCCCCTTCACCCGCATCCAAAGCGACTTGCTTTGCGCCGTGCCGTCCGTACCAGCGCCCGAAACATATGTCAATGTGATATTCGGGTTGAGCTTGGCAACCACGTTCGCCGCCACCATTGTCAAATCAAACGTCATGCGAACATACTGCGCTTCATTTGCCATGTCTTTGGCAGCAATACCAAGGCAAATAAAGCATGCATCGAATCCAGATAGCTCCGACTCCACTTTTGAGTAGTCAAACATGTCAGGCATGACTAATTCGGACAGCTTCGTCGTTGGAAGATGAAATGCAGGATCCATATTGGAACGCCCAACCAGCTTGATCTCTGCGACCTCGCTGTCCAGCAAACATTCGCGCAAAACGCCGCGACCGATCAGACCGCTAGCGCCAAAGATGATGATCTTCATGAGGCAATCCTTTCAGGATTAAATTTGCTGAGTCAAGCTTCGCGTTTAAGGGCAGGAAACAAAATCACATCGCGAATGCTAGCGCTATTCGTCAGCAGCATCATGAGGCGGTCAATACCAATGCCGCAGCCACCAGTGGGTGGTAGGCCGTATTCCAAAGCACGAACAAAGTCTTGGTCGTAGTACATGGCTTCATCGTCGCCTGCGTCTTTGGCATTGGCTTGCGCTTGGAAGCGTGCCGCTTGCTCTTCGGCATCGTTCAGCTCGGAGAAACCATTACCAAATTCGCGACCCGTGATGTAAAGTTCAAAGCGCTCTGTGATTTCGGGATTGCTATCGCTGGCACGGGCCAGCGGCGAAATTTCAGTTGGATGCTCCATGATGAAAGTCGGTTGCCAGAGCTTTTCTTCAACGGTTTCTTCAAAGTACAGCACCTGAAGGCTCGCAAGGCTACGCGTGCTGAGTCGGTCTTTTTCTTCTTTAAAGCCGAGCTTTTTAAGTGCTTCAATCAGCCACGTCGCATCATCAACATTCGCGCCCGCTTCCGTGTATTTAACGATAGCGTTACGGATGGTAATGCGCTCAAACGGCGCAGCCAAATTAACTGGCTTCTCAACGCCTTGGTGTGCATAGGTGAGTTGCAGCGTACCCACTGCCTTCATCGCCGCGTGACGAATCAAGTCTTCGGTAAACGTCATCAAATCTTGATAGTTCCAATACGCCGCGTAGAACTCCATCATGGTGAACTCGGGGTTGTGGCGAACGCTGATGCCTTCGTTGCGGAAGTTACGATTGATCTCGAAAACGCGGTCAAAACCGCCCACAACTAAGCGCTTGAGGTACAGCTCAGGCGCAATACGCAGAAACATCTCTTGATCTAGCGCATTGTGGTGTGTCTTAAATGGCTTGGCGTTTGCACCGCCTGGAATCGGGTGCAGCATCGGCGTTTCGACTTCTAAAAACTCGTGCTGAAGCATAAAGTCGCGAATCGATGCCACGGCTTTTGACCTTGCCATAAAGCGTTTGCGTGTTTCAACATCCGTCATCAAATCAATATACCGCTGGCGATATTTCACTTCTTGATCCGCTACGCCGTGGAACTTGTCGGGCATGGGACGCAATGCCTTGGTTAGCAATCGCACCTCGGTAGCATGAACCGATAACTCACCCGTTTTGGTTTTAAATAGCGTACCTGTGCAAGCCACGATGTCACCCAAATCCCAATGTTTGAAAGCGTCGTGTGCATCCGCACCAATCGAATCACTCGTCACGTAAATTTGAATGTGGCCGTTAGACGTACCCAAAGACGAGTCTTGCAACGTCGCAAAACTGGCCTTGCCCATCACTCGCTTGAGCATCATGCGACCAGCAACCGAAACCTCAACAGCCATCGGCTTGAGTTCATCCTTTTCAATCGCGTCGTACTTCTCAAAAAGACCTTCCGCTTTGTGTGTCGGCTTGAAATCGTTGGGAAAAGCGATGTTGCCGCTGGCACGAAGTGCTTTGAGTTTTTCGCGGCGCTCGGCGATGAGTTGATTGGTGTCGAGAACGATGTCAGTCATAGTTTTTATTTTTATGCGGATTGAACAGCTTGGGCAGGCAAGCGCTGGAGCATGGCAAGTGAGTTGGCGATGATTTGGCGGAGCTGGCGACGATCCACGATCATGTCGACAGCACCCTTTTGCATCAAGAATTCTGCACGCTGGAAGCCTTC
>JANPAY010000044.1:0-2252 GCA_031430155.1 Comamonadaceae bacterium | reverse complement strand
GCATTGGGGTAGCAGCTAATGAAGGTATCGCCAGCCACTTTGGCCAATTCTTGGATGTACGGACGCATTAGCGCTGCGCCTAGCGCACAGTTCAATCCCACCGCCAGCGGCTGTGCATGGCGAATGGAGTGCCAAAACGCCGTCACTGTTTGACCGCTGAGTATCCGCCCTGAGGCGTCAGTCACCGTGCCGCTGATGATGATCGGCAGGCATTCACCGCTGGCCTCAAAGTACTCGTCAATCGCAAACAGCGCGGCTTTGGCGTTCAAGGTGTCAAAAATGGTTTCCACTAAAAGTAAGTCTGAACCACCCTCGACGAGTGCTTCTACTTGCTCGTAGTAAGCACTTCGTAACTCCTCAAAGCTGACGTTGCGTGCGCCGGGGTCATTCACATCGGGGCTGATACTCGCGGTTTTGGGTGTCGGACCCAGTGCGCCAGCCACAAAGCGCGGCTTGTCAGGTGTCGAGAACTTGTCGCATGCGGCCCTAGCTAGTTTGGCGGATTGGAGGTTCATCTCCTTTGCCAAATCCTGCATGTCGTAGTCGGCCTGCGCCACCGTTGTCGCGCCAAATGTGTTGGTCTCCACCATGTCCGCACCAGCGGCAAGGTAACCTTCGTGAATGTCCCGGATGATGTCAGGCCTCGTCAAACTTAAAAGCTCGTTATTGCCCTTGATGTCTTTGTGGAAATCTTTAAAGCGCTCACCGCGAAACTGCGCTTCGTTCAATTTGAAGCGCTGCACCATCGTGCCCATAGCGCCATCCAAGATCATGATTCGGTTTTTTAGAATCTCAGGGAGCGCCTGTCCACGGGTGTATTTTTTTGCAGTCATCTGCTGATTTTAGAATAGCGGGATGACTCTTCCCCAATTGCAACATTTAGAACCCAAGGAAACTTGGGATTTGCTACAAGCCACGCCGGATGCCGTCTTTGTCGATGTCCGCATGGAAATTGAATCCATGTACGTGGGCAGACCACCCAAATCTATCAATATCCCGTGGTACGAGTACCCTGACTTTATAGCGTGCGGAGATGATTTTGTGGCCGCAGTCCGCAGCGAAGTGAAAACGCTAGATCAAACCGTCGTGCTCATTTGCCGTACTGGCTCGCGCACCTTAGATGCTGGCAAAGCGCTGGTGGATAAGGGCTTCACAAGAGTCATCAATGTGCTACATGGCTTTGAGGGCGATTTGGATGCCAATGATCATCGCAGCACCGTGAACGGGTGGCGTTTCGATGGCCTACCGTGGGGGCAGATGTGAGCATCAAACCTCAGCGTAATTAAACCCCGTTGTTATCTCTGCCATCTTGCCCAGCATGATGGACGCGGAGCAGTATTTATCGTGACTCATCGCGATGGCGCGTTCAATAGCCGATGCTGGAATCCCCTTGCCCGTGACGCTAAATTGCATGTGAATCTTGGTAAAAACTTTCGGATCAGTCTCTGCACGCTCAGAAGACAACAAAACCTTGCAACCCCGCACATCGTGTCGGCCACGCTTGAGAATCAGCACCACGTCATAAGCCGTGCAGCCGCCAGTGCCAGCTAGCAAAAGCTCCATCGGGCGCGGCGCTAGATTCAGGCCACCATTCTCGGGTTTGGCGGCGTCTGGCGCGCCGTCCATCATTAACGCGTGACCGCTGCCTGTTTCGGCTAAAAATCCCATTTTGGAGTTCGCGCCACTTGCGCCCGTCCAGCTCACTGTGCATTGCATATTTGTTCCTTATGATTGAGTGCTATGAATAAGCAAACGCCTCACGTACTCTCGCCTAACGATTATCTAAAGAAAATCCTTGCCGCCCGCGTCTATGACGTGGCAAAGGAAACATCGCTTGATTACGCGAAAAATCTCTCGGCTCGCATTGGACACACGGTGTTATTGAAACGCGAAGACCAGCAACCCGTGTTTAGTTTCAAGCTGCGCGGCGCGTACAACAAAATGGTGCAGCTAAACGCTGCGCAACTCAAGAAGGGCGTGATTTGCGCCTCTGCCGGCAATCACGCACAGGGCGTAGCACTCGGTGCAAAAACGCTGGGCACGAAAGCCATCATCGTGATGCCAACCACCACGCCAAGCGTCAAGGTTGATGCGGTGCGTGCATTGGGCGGTGACGTGGTGCTCTTTGGCGAGAGCTATTCGGAGGCATCTTTGCACGCCCAAAAACTCCAAGCGCAAAAAGGACTGACGTTTATCCACCCATTCGATGACCCTGACGTGATTGCGGGTCAAGGCACGATTGGACTTGAGAT
>JANPAY010000043.1:0-3980 GCA_031430155.1 Comamonadaceae bacterium | reverse complement strand
GCAAGGGCACGAGGTCGTCGCCATTTTCATGAAAAACTGGGAAGGCGATGATGACGACGAGTTTTGCTCGTCCAATATCGACTTCGTCGATGCCGCTGCCGTGGCCGATGTGCTGGGCATCGAAATTGAGCACGTCAACTTTGCAGCCGAGTACAAAGACCGCGTGTTCGCTGAGTTCCTGCGCGAGTACAGCGCAGGGCGCACGCCCAATCCCGATATTTTGTGCAACGCCGAAATCAAGTTCAAAGCATTCTTAGACCACGCGATGCGACTAGGCGCAGAAAAGATTGCCACGGGGCATTACGCCCGTGTGCGTTTAAATGAAGCAACAAACAAATACGAGCTGCTCAAAGGACTCGATATCACCAAAGATCAGAGTTACTTTTTGCACAGGCTTAATCAAGCGCAACTCAGCAAAACGCTATTCCCGGTGGGCGAGTTGCACAAGACGGAAGTGCGCCGCATCGCGGACGAAATCGGTTTGCCCAATGCGAAGAAGAAAGACTCGACGGGCATTTGTTTTATTGGTGAGAGGCCATTCCGCGAATTTTTAAATCGCTACATCGCCAACCAGCCTGGCCGGATTTTGGACGAGACGGGACGCACGGTTGGGCAGCACGTCGGACTCTCGTTTTATACGCTGGGACAGCGGCAAGGGCTTGGCATTGGCGGCGTGAAGGGCGCGCCGGAAGTCCCATGGTTTGTGGCACGCAAAGACATGGCAAGCAACACCTTGATTGCCGTGCAAGGGCACGATCATCCGCTACTGTTATCGCACAAACTCACGGCGCTGGATACCAGTTGGGTGGCAGGTGAGCCGCCATTAGCTGGCGATTACGCTGCCAAGACGCGTTATCGACAAGCAGATGCTGCGTGTGCATTCGGCTCTGCTGGAAGCCTTACCCAGCAAGGCTTTGCACTCGACTTTAAAGATGCGCAGTGGGCCGTCACGCCAGGTCAATCAGCCGTGCTGTATGACGGCGAGGTGTGCTTGGGCGGTGGCGTTATCGAGACCAAGGCGCAATAGCTTTAAAGCGCTGGACGTACTCTGGCGTGAGCCAAAAGATGTAACCCGTGAAGATGGCGTTGGCAATGCCGACTAGCAAAAAGATTTGCGGGATCGTCGCGCCAAGCGACAACAACGCACCCGCCATGATGGAACTGACGATCATGAACAGTGCGTTCAAAATATTGTTGGCGGCAATAATGCGCGCACGGTGCGACGGGTCGGTGCGTAGTTGCACGAGTGCATACATCGGCACGCTGTAAAGCCCTGCAAACAAAGCCAGCAAGGTTAAATCTGCCATCACGCGCCAGTGCTGGGGCAATGCGACGAAAGCGGCAAGGCCCATCTCGACGGACGCGGGCAGTGCATGCGCGGCAAAGTAAAAATCAATGGCAAACACGCTCATGCCGATTGCGCCAAAGGGCACGAGCCCCATTTCGACATGGCGCTTGGACAGCACTTCGCACAGCAACGAACCCACGCCAATGCCAATGGAAAATACGACTAGCAAGAGCGACGCGACGTTTGCATCGCCATGCAGTACATCTTTGGCAAGACTTGGAAATTGA
The DNA here is from genome assembly GCA_031430155.1 of Comamonadaceae bacterium. Taxonomy (GTDB): domain Bacteria; phylum Pseudomonadota; class Gammaproteobacteria; order Burkholderiales; family Burkholderiaceae_C; genus JASGCK01. The sequence goes on along the minus strand of JANPAY010000043.1, from coordinate 2,405 downwards.
CCCAAAAACACCGCGCCAAAAAACCACATCCAACTGATGCCAAGCAAAGAGCGAAACACCACGATGTTGCTGTGCGCGAGCTTCAAATTCTTCATCGTTTCGGAGATGGGGTTCCAGTTCATCACCAAATCAGGATCGGTGGATGGTGCACTGGGTATGCCCTCTGCAGCCATGCGCCCCAGCACCGCTAAGGCGATGCAGGCCACCGCCACCGCGGTGTGTCCCACCTCGGGCAGGGCGACCAGAACGCCGCCCACAATGTTGCCCAGCAAGATGGCGACGAATGTGCCCATCTCCACAACGCCATTGCCACCCGTGATTTCGCGCTCATCCAGCACCTGCGGAATGTAGGCAAACTTAACGGGGCCAAACAGCGTGGAGTGCAAGCCCATTAAAAAGACGCAGACCAAGAGCACGACAACGTGACTGGCATAAAACCCATAAGCACCGAGCAACATGATGGCAATCTCTAGGTTCTTGACGAAGCGAAAAACGGCGGCTTTATCTAGCTTGTCCGCCAATTGCCCGCTGGTGGCGGAGAACAAAACAAACGGCAGGATAAACACCGCGCCAATGACCAACCCCGCAAGGTGGGACGGCAACCACGACACGCTGAGTTGATACGTCACCAAAATGGTGAGCGCAAACTTAAATAAGTTGTCGTTCGCCGCGCCAGCAAATTGCGTCCAAAAAAAGGGCGCAAAGCGGCGCTGTTTGAGGAGGTCGAATTGGTTGGGGTGGGACATGATGCTCCTTTATTTCAGTACACGAATCACAGGCAACGCCGCCAAACTTGCCACTAAATGCTTGAGCGTATGTCCGCTCACAAACTGCCCAGTCGCCTCAAAAATTGCATGGTCATTGGCCTCGCAGATTTTGGCAATGGCGTAGTAAGCGATGATTGCATAGAGCGACACGCCTAAGTTTTTAGCGTTTTTGCGTGTCATGGCTAAAACCAAAATGACCACCATGCTGCCAAACTGTAGCAGCATCCAAGGCAGCACATCACTGGTTTTTGACCACACGAGCAGCGCCAACGCACCAGCCAAAAGACTTGCGAGGCCAAGCCAGATGCCGCTTCTAGCGCTTACCCGCTCACTAGCCGAGATACCCAGCATGCCCGCGAAGGCAAATACCATTCCCATTCTGTCCCACAAAAGTGTGTCGTTGCTAGGCGCGAGGTGATAAAGCACCGAGCCAAGGGCAGTGAAAATCAGGCCGATAAAAAAGAGGGCGAGCACAAAATTCTCACGCCCTATATATGGCTGGAAGGCCTTACGGGTATTGGCTTGCAGCCGTAACCCCCACATGCCAAAAATAGCAAACGGTAAGTTAGACAGCACGTCCGCCGCGTTGGGAATGCCCAGCCACACACGGCCATCGACAAAATGGTTGCCACCTAAATTGGCATGCAGACCAAGTTGCGCGACGAGTGCTTTCACGGCATCGGGAGTGAGTGGACAGATGAGGTGGCCGATGACGCCGAGCACAAACAACGCAGTAACTGCAAGCAAAAGACGGCTTTCATGCAGAGTGGTGCGGGATCTGAATGCCACGACTAAAACCTAATCTCAGCAGGCAAGTACTTCGCCAATAAGTCTTGGTAATAAGGTTTTAACTCAGCAAGCTTGGGTGGATTCGGATTTTTGGAATACAAATCGTAGGGGTTAAAGCGCTGCACCCACGGTTTCATCTCATCGTCTTGTGCGTTGCATAAATGCTGATATTCATTTTCGCGGTGCCAGGCATAAAAGCTGTGAAAACGAATCATGTAAAGCGCGGGCAACGGCAAATACGGCTTCATGAGGTGGTACAGATATTCGTCATGCCCCCAGCTCATATGGACATTCTCTAAGCCGCAGTTGGCGCTGTAAATGCCTAGCTTGGTTTGAAGCTCGGGCCGCTGGCTGTCCGCGTTGTGTGCAAAAAACTCGGGATACACCATCTTGCTTGAATAAGCGCAGCCCACGGGGAAGGTGTCGCCCACCACCGCCCACTGCGGCTCGCCAAACAGGCACAGTACTTTGCCAAGATCGTGGATAAAGCCCGTGAGCACCATCCAGTCGGGCTCGCCGTTCGCTCGCATCGCCTCGGCAGTTTGTAGCAGGTGATCGAGTTGCGGCAGCGCTGTATCAGGGTCGCTGTCGTCCACCAGTGTGTTTAAGAAATCGAGTGCCGCCCACGGCGTCATGATGCGTTGGTTGAAAGCAAGGCATTGCTTCTTTTTTGCAAGCACAAAGTCCAAGGTTTGGTGTGTGTGATTGAGCCGATAAAACTCACGCACGGTGTCCAGTGCATCTACGCGCTGCGGGGCGGCGTAATCTCGATAGTTGGTTTTTTCGCCCCTAAATTTGCTTCTAAAAAACGGCAGCAGCGCCGCATCATCGCTATCCGCATAGCCTTGG
>JANPAY010000042.1:0-9177 GCA_031430155.1 Comamonadaceae bacterium | reverse complement strand
GTTAAACGCACAAGCCGCCGGCTACGACGATGATGATGAAGGGACGGGCGCTGCCGCCCCGCCCAAAGAGCTCGGCTGGAACTGGAAGACCTGGCCCAGCAATCTGCGCCGCGCCGTCGCCATAAGTGCAGGCATGCTTATTGCCATGGGCGTACTTGTTTTATTTTTGCAAGCACAAGACAAAGAGTACACAGAAAAGCTTGATGCCAGCGCAGGCGGTAAATCGCTCTCGCAAACCAAGCTGCGCGAAAGTGGGCAAGAGCGTGACACCATCGTTAAGCACCTCCCCGTGCTGCGTGAGCTGGAAGAGCGCGGCATCTTCGGCGAAGAAAAACGACTCGAATGGGTTGAACAATTGCGCACCATTGAAAAGCGCTGGCCTGGCATTGCCATCAAGTACGACATTTCGCCGCAAAAGCTAGTGCCAAAAGAAGGCAGCAACGGTGTAGTGCAACCCATCCCACCAGGCGCAAAGCTACCAAACGGCGATCCAGTCAAACAGTTTGGCGTATTTAGCACCGACATGAAGCTTACGCTACAGTTGCTGCACGAAGGCGATGCCCTCGCCATTTTCGATGAGCTGAAAGCCGCCAATCTTGGGCTTTTTAGCGTTAAAAAATGCGGTATGAGACGCCCCAATAATGGCACGGCGGTCGAAAATGCAAGTGACTTCGGTGCGCCGCTCATTGTTGATTGCACACTCAATTGGATTAGCATGAGTGCCTACACACCATGATGCGCCTGTCATTAGCCCGCTCTTTATTTCTAGCCTTCCCGCTTGGGCTTGGCTTCATACAGCCCGCGTCAAGCCAACCCGCAGAACCCAGCGCAACTGCTGCGCAAGCCAGAAACCTAGGTCAAACCAGATATGGCACAGGGCTTGGCAGACTGCTCACCTCCGAGCGTGAACGCACCAAGATTGACGACTTAAGGTTCAACGTGGTCGAGCAAGTTAAAGCCGCAAAAGAAGAGCAAGAAGAAGGTCCTAAGTTACTGCGTATCGACGGCATCACCCAACGCCCCGACAGGCCCGCAGGACAACGCACCAGTGTCTGGATTAACGGCAACCTTTACGCAGAAAACGAGCTGCCCTATGGGCTCACTATTGCACGCAACGCCAAAGGTGAAGTCACAGGTTTAAATTCGGTTGTGAGCAAAGGTAAAACCGAGTTTGCCAAAATTGGTGACGACATCACCAGACCCCAAACGGCTGCAGAAGCCAAGGCCATCGAGCTTGCGGCCACCCAAGCCAAAAAACCAGCGGTGCAGCCATGAGTCGTCAGCACATCAAACAACAAGGACTCATTGGCATCTTGCTCTTGGTCACGATTGCCGTGATGGCTGTAGCGGTGTTCAGTAAAAATATTTGGGGTGAGGACTCTAGAACTTATCAGCAGAAAGTCAATCGGGAGGCTCTTAAACAAGCTAAGGCAGCATTACTGGAATATGTGGAGGTAGGAAGCCAAAGTCAGTTAGCTGGGGCGCTAGGCACAAACTCAGGCGGTAGTGCAGTCATTCTAGGACGACTGCCTTGCCCAAACCAAGATGGGAATGGCGTGAGCGTCACGCCTTGCGGAACAACCACATTCAGCACCGCAGGCATTCATAGTCTAGGTCTATTTCCATGGTCAACACTCAATACTCCCGTTCCACGCGATGCTGCGCATCAATGTTTATGGTACGCCGTGGACGGCGCTTTCAAAATAAGTCCCGTAACCTCCCCACTCAATTCCGATTCATTTGCTAGTTTTTCAGTTGTTCAACCTGTTAAGCCGACAAACCCTTCGTTACTCAACTCGGCTTGGCCTACGCAACTATTGGCAGGCAATTTATCAAATAGTACGGCCAACAGCTCCCCCGATCGCGTGGTGGCTGTGATCATGGCCTCAGGTTCTGCGGGTGGCACGCAAACACAAACCTCCGTCGGCGGTACGACTTACACCTGCGGCTTAACTCGAGCCCTTTCAGGCATCCCTAATGCTGAAACATCAGCTCCTGATTTTCTTAAATTCTATTCAAGCACGATTAATAATCAATCGATGCTGCCTTCTACGGGTGGCGCCCCAGTTGCAAACGTAGCTAATCCAACCTTGACGCCTATAGGTGCACTAAAAACATTCATTACTGCAGATATAGACCAAGAACAACTGAATGATCAAATGATTTGGATCACAGCCGAAGAATTTTCCAGAGCGGCTACCAAGCGTGTAGCGGGCATTTTGGCTTACTTTATCAACACCAACTATATTGCGTTCACTGGTAATTACCCGCCAGCCTCTACAACACCTGGTGGGCCTTGCAGCACAACGACTCCAAAACTTTTACAAGGCTTTATGCCTGGGACTTGTGGCGGACGGCAAATCATCCCCATATCGCCCAATCGGCTTGACCCCTCCAACGACGTCGATCTTTGGCTAGGACAAGCACACTATGCCGTTTCTCAAAACTGTATAGCTGGAGGTACCGTAGCGCATCCCTGTGTTAGCGGCACCAATCGTGTGAGGATTGACGGTCGTACGGCCCCTGCGATTCTTTTAATGCGTGGCCGAGCGCTTGGCGGGCAAACTTCTTGCACTTACACGACTTCGGTCAACTTTAATAGCGTGACGAATAATACGATTGTGAATTGCTTAGAGGGAACAAACCGAACCGTCGTAACAGCCGCAATTACAGCCGCCGCGGGCACAGGTTCTTACGTTACCAATATATCAACTATTCAATACAGCGCACCCAATCCCAGCAGCAGCAACGACTATCTGTTTCAATTCACGCTTCAGTAAGAGCAATTTATGAAAAACATGGCTTCAAAAGGTTTTACGCTAATCGAACTGGCAGTAGCTTTAACCATCGTTGCGCTCGTCATTGGTGGATTGGCCGTGCCTATGAGCAAACGTCTTGCTGAGCAGCAGTACATAGATACCCAAGCCACTATCGATAAGGCTATGGAGGCTATTGTTGGCTACGCCATTTTGAATCGCCGCCTTCCATGCCCTGATGTCAGTACAAATGCTATCGACAACCGTGATGGCTTTGAAGATATTGCTGGGTCTGTAGGCACCATTACTGGGTGCTCGATTGGCATCACAGGAACGGCAACTAACGCGGTCAACTACCACTCTGATCCTGACGGCGTCAGCTGGGGAGATCTGCCTTGGCAGACTTTAGGGGTTGCAGCACCGAATAACGTGGATGCGTGGAATAACCGACTGCGTTATGCAGTGTTCACACCACTTGTCACGCAGGTAGCGCCAACAGTGACGTGCTCAAATACCGTCAATCCACCAACCATAGGTGCCGGCTTTCAAAACCTAGGCTGTAATACGGCTCTCGCCAATACAACCATAGCGGGAGGCGGTCAAATCGACATCCGATGCGGCAATCCTTCAACCACAACGGCTGCAAATGTTGCGCTTGGCTGCCTTACCACGCCAGCGGTGGCGCCCTATCAGGTCACACAAAGTGCTGTCTTCGTCGTCTACTCAATGGGGGCTAATGGCTTTGGATCAACCAGCCTAATTAATCTGAGCTCCATCACTTCCTCGGCCTTTACAGCTACGCGCATTACGAAATACCCCGATGAAGCGGCCAATGCCCCCGAGTTAGATACTGGCACGAGCCAAGCATTGGCAAGCGCCCTTCGCAGACAGTTCGTCACTCGCTCACGCACCGACGATACCAGTACCTCTAGTCCATTTGATGATGTTTTAAGTTTTATGTCTGCCTCTACCTTGGCAGCAAAACTATCGAATGCCGGCGTATGGCCATGAGCCACATCAAACGCGGCTTTACCCTGATTGAGCTAGCCATTGCGCTGGCAATCGTCGGTTTGCTGCTTGGCGGTTTGTCTGTACCTTTGAGTAAGCGCTTGGCAGAGCAACAATATGCTGAAACACAAGCCAGCATCGATAAAGCGGTGGATGCTTTGGTGGGCTTTGCCTTGATGAACGGACGCATGCCCTGCCCTGATATTTCCACAGCTGTTGCCGATAACCGTGATGGCCTTGAAGATCAAGGTACGTCTGGCGGCACTACTTGCGGTATTGGTGCCAACACGGGCACATTCAACTATACAAATTCATCAGACGTGAATGGTGCTAGTTGGGGAGATCTCCCATGGAAAACTATAGGTCTTCCGCCTCCAAATAATGCTGATGCTTGGAACAATCGATTGCGTTACGCTGTAGTCACAAACCTCGCGACGATAGATGCAGGCGATGCGAACTCGTTTAATGAAGATGTGTTGGCAACTACAACGATGTTGCAAATCCGATGCGGCAATCCAACGACAACAACGCCAACCACTGCTGCCCCAGGCTGCTTAGCGGCAACGTACACCGTCAGTGACAACGCGGCTTTTGTCGTTTACTCAACGGGCTCGAACGCATGGGGATCAACCAGCATCAATAACTTGACGACGCGAAAGCCATTTACAGCGGCTCAAATCACGCTAACACCCGATCAAGCAGCCAACGCACCAGAAGCAGAAGCTACCCTTGCCTTGCGCAGACAATTTGTCACTCGTGATCGGACAGATGCTTCCAGCACTGCTGGAGAATTTGATGATCTGCTAAGTTTTATGTCTTCGACAAAATTAGCATCTAAACTTCTCAATGCGGGTAAATGGCCGTAGACATTATGAAAAACAATATCTCTCGCGGATTTAACTTAGTAGAAATCGCTATCGTGTTGGTGATTTTTACCTTGATCATCACTGGCATCTTGCGTGGACAAGAGTTAATCAACTCTGCCAAAGCGCGCAACTTGATTGATCAAAAAAGTAGTTTCCAAACTGCGTTCATTGCTTTTTCAAATCGTTACAAATTAACGGCTGGCGATTTAAATGCTGCGCAAGCCAGTTTCGTCGCCAACAATATCGTTAAAGCGTCTACTTGCGGTGGTGATGGTGTGATTAATTTTGACACGGCAAATAGCTTGGCTTGTACAGCCGCTGAGTCTGTCATCGTTTTTCAAAATCTTACCGCCACGAACTTGCTCTCTTGTGCAAACTGTATGAATATTGGCGCTAATGGTGCCGCCCCAAATGTTGCCGCAACCACAGCGAACACCTATATCAACTCATACAGCCAATCACTGCAATTTGGCCTTACGTCTGCCAGTAGCGCAGCTGCTGGTGGTTATTGGTTAGATCCAAATCCAGCTCTGATGCCCGCCAAAAATATTTTAAGTACAGGCTCAAAAATCACTGCTGCCATCTTGCAGCAAGTTGATCAAAAAGCAGATGATGGGTTCCCCAATTCAGGGCTTTTTCGGCAAAGCACCACTGATTCTGCCGACACGATGGCCAATTGCACAATCACCAATGGAACCACGATTACTTGGACAACCACTGGCAACGCCAACTGTGCAGGAGCATGGCTTTTTTAAGCAGGGATAATTAGCAGCGCAATGTTGCATGGTTTTCTTTAGATTGTTCTTGTGCTGATTTCCTTCATCGGTCTTATGGGTAGCGGTAAAACGACCGTCGGTCGGGCTTTGGCACGCCGATTGCAGTTAGATTTTTTTGATACCGACCATGTGATCGAAGAGCGCCTCGGCTACTCGCTGCGGACCTATTTTGAACAAGAAGGCGAGCAGCGTTTCCGTGATTTGGAGCAGTCAATTATTGAAGAGCTCACGCTTAAAAACAATGCCATTCTCTCGACTGGCGGCGGTGCTTGCGGACGACTGGTAAACCGCGAACATTTGAATACCCGCTCGCACGTGATTTATCTGAAAGCCACGCCAGAAGAGCTTTACCGTCGTATCAGGCACGATGGCACACGCCCGTTATTGCAGGTCAATGATCCGCTGGCGAAGCTGCGTGACTTGTATAGCACGCGGCATCCGCACTACTTAGAGACGGCGCATCAAACGTTTGAAACTTCGCGTCCATCCATGAGCCATCTCGTGAACAATATTCAACGCCAATTGGAGGCCACTGGTGTCATCTAACAACACACATAACGTACGGATCGACATAGGGGAGCGCAGCTACAGCATCTTGATTGGCACTTCGCTACTCGGTGACGCTGCCACTTATGCGACCCTGCCCCAAGCCAACACAGCGATGATTGTGACCAATACGGCTGTGGCGCCGCTCTATGCCAAGCAGCTGGCGGATGCCCTTGCAGGCCAATACCAGCGCGTGCTGCAGGTCATTCTTCCTGACGGCGAAGCTTATAAAGATTGGCAAACGCTCAATCTAATTTTTGATGCTCTGCTAGAGAACGGCTGCGACCGCAAAACCGTTTTATTTGCATTGGGTGGTGGCGTGATAGGCGATATGACGGGCTTTGCGGCCGCCTCCTATATGCGCGGCGTGCCGTTTGTACAGGTGCCGACCACACTCTTGTCGCAAGTTGATTCATCGGTGGGCGGCAAAACCGCCATCAATCACCCGATTGGCAAAAATATGATTGGCGCGTTTTATCAACCCGCACTGGTCGTCTCCGACATTGCCACTTTGTCAACGCTACCTGCTCGCGAACTGAGCGCGGGTCTCGCCGAAATCATCAAACACGGCGTGATGGCAGATTGGGCTTACTTCGAATGGCTGGAAGCCAATATGGATAAGCTCTTGCAGGGCGATATGACCGCTATGGCTTATGCGGTAAGGGTTAGCTGCGAAATCAAGGCGCACGTGGTGAGCTTGGACGAGCGCGAAGGCTCAAGTGGCATTCGCGCCACGCTTAACTTCGGGCACACCTTTGGTCATGCCATCGAAGCGGGGCTTGGATTTGGCGTATGGCTACACGGCGAAGCGGTGGCTTGCGGCATGGTGATGGCGGCGCGGTTGTCGCAAAGCCTAGGTTATGTCGATAACGCGTTTGTAGAGCGCGTCACCCAACTCATCGTTCGGGCGGGATTACCTGTGGTTGGGCCAGACTCAATTTCTGCCAAAGAATACATCCATCACATGAGCGTCGATAAAAAAGCTGAGGGTGGTCAAATCAAGTTCGTCGTCATTGACAGACTTGGGCATGCGAAAGTGCAAGCGGCGCCCGATGCGCTAGTGATTGCTGCTCTAAAATAATTTAATTGGGGACAGACCCCAATTAAATGGAGCACTTATGGCAAGACAACCTAGGCTTTCTATTGCGGGATATCCGCACCACATCATTCAACGCGGGAATAATCGTCAAATTATTTTTCACACGGATGAAGACCGAAAAGCTTATCTGGCATGGCTTGCCGAGTATGCTGAAAAGTTTAATGTTGCCATTCACGCCTTTGTGCTGATGGATAACCATACGCATTTGCTACTCACGCCCAGCAGTGAACAAGCACTCTCTAGTTTGATGCAAGCTCTGGCGCAACGCTACACCCAAAGCTACAACTACTTTCACAAGCATACGGGCACGGTTTGGGAAGGTCGTTATAAATCGACTGTGGTGCAGTCGGACCGCTATTTACTGGCGTGTATGGCATACATTGATCTCAACCCTGTTCGAGCAGGCATGGTGAGTGACCCCGCAAATTACGAATGGTCAACGCATCGGCATTACATTGGACAGCAAATTCAGCCACTCGTCACGCCGCATGAACTCATGTGGACGCTAGGCAATACACCCTTCTCTAGAGAAAAAACCTATCGAGAGTTGGTATCCGCTGGCATCAGCAAAGACCAACAAAAACAACTTACCGATTCGGCTTTCAAAGGCTGGGCGCTAGGGGACGAGACATTTATGGGTTCAGTACAAGCAGAAACGAAACGCCGCGTGACCAAATTAGTAGTGGGTCGGAAACCCATTTAATTGGGGTCTGTCCCCAATTAAATGAAGTCCTCATATTGGGTAATTTAATTGGGGACAGACCCCAATTAAATGAAGTCAAAAAAACTTATCATCGGGTAATTACTGATTTTGCTAAGGAGCACCGCCATGTCCGACATTACCTTTAACCAACCTGGTCTTTACGATCCCGCTAATGAGCACGACGCTTGCGGCGTGGGTTTTGTGGCTCACATTAAAGGGCTAAAGTCTCACGCTATCGTGAGCAATGCGCTCAAAATTTTGGAGAACCTTGACCATCGGGGCGCAGTGGGTGCCGATAAGCTGATGGGCGACGGCGCTGGCATTTTGATTCAGCTACCAGATGCGCTGTACCGCGAAGATATGGCAAAACAGGGCGTCACCCTGCCCCCGTCAGGTGAATACGGCGTTGGTATGATTTTTCTGCCTAAAGAGCACGCCAGCCGCATGGCTTGCGAGCAAGAGATGGAACGCGCCATCAAGGCCGAAGGGCAAGTCTTTTTGGGTTGGCGTGATGTGCCCGTAGATCGCGGCATGCCGATGTCGCCCACCGTCCGCGAAAAAGAACCCATCCTGCGCCAAGTGTTTATTGGCCGCGGTAACGATGTCATCGTGCAGGACGCGCTAGAGCGCAAGCTGTACGTGATCCGCAAAACAGCCAGTGCAGCTATTCAAAATTTGCAGCTCAAGCACAGCCACGAGTACTACGTGCCCAGCATGTCCAGCCGCACTGTGATCTACAAAGGTCTCTTGCTAGCAGATCAAGTGGGCACCTACTATTTGGATTTGAAAGACCCGCGCTGCGTCTCGGCGCTAGGTCTTGTCCATCAACGTTTTTCGACCAACACCTTCCCCGAGTGGCCATTGGCGCACCCGTATCGCTATGTCGCACACAACGGCGAGATCAATACCGTCAAGGGCAACTACAACTGGATGAAAGCCCGTGAAGGCGTGATGTCTTCGCCCGTGCTACAAGCCGACTTGCAAAAGCTGTATCCCATCAGCTTTGCCGACCAATCTGACACCGCAACTTTTGATAACTGCTTAGAACTCCTCACGATGGCGGGTTACCCACTCGCCCAAGCCGTCATGATGATGATCCCTGAGCCGTGGGAACAGCACACCACCATGGACGAGCGACGCAGAGCGTTTTACGAATACCACGCCGCCATGATGGAGCCGTGGGATGGCCCCGCCAGCATCGTGTTTACCGATGGCCGCCAAATCGGCGCAACCCTTGACCGCAATGGTCTGCGCCCAAGCCGCTATTGCATCACCGATGACGATCTCGTCATCATGGGCTCAGAGTCGGGCGTTCTGCCTGTGCCCGAGAGCAAGATCGTTCGCAAATGGCGCTTGCAGCCGGGCAAGATGTTTTTGATCGACCTTGAGCAAGGCCGCATGATTGATGACGAGGAGCTCAAAG
>JANPAY010000041.1:0-2345 GCA_031430155.1 Comamonadaceae bacterium | reverse complement strand
CATCCAATCTTGGACTCACTCTTGTAGAACAATAAAAATGGTAACCAGACAATCCTCCCGCAGCCCTTTGTGGATGTGGTTTTGCATCGCATTCATCGTCATCGTGCTCGACCAATTTACGAAGGTGCTCATCATTGGGGCATACCAATTGGGTGACTTCACGCGCGTCACTTCGTTCTTCAATGTCGTTCGAGTTCACAACACGGGCGCGGCGTTTAGCTTTTTAGCGGGCGCGGATGGTTGGCAGCGGTGGTTCTTTACAGGCGTTGGCGCAGTTGCCGTTATCGTGATTGTGTGGCTCTTGCGCTCTGCGGGATCACAGCGCTTGTTTTCAACTGCGCTCTCGCTGATTTTGGGCGGCGCAGTGGGCAACGTCATCGACCGCTTGTGGCACGGCTATGTCGTGGACTTTTTCGACTTCCATGCCGCAGGGATTCACTTCCCTGCATTCAACGTGGCAGACAGCGCCATTACTTGCGGCGCGATTTGCTTGATTTTGGACGAGTTGTTACGGGTGAAGCGCGCGCGAACTTAGGCTTGCTAGAGGGCTTGGTTTCACGCCCTGATTTGCCCCTGACGCGTTTCACTTCATTGGCTCCTGCCATATCAGCAGGACTGGAGAATTTACCCAGCTCTTGTTTATCGACTCTAGGTTCACCACGTTTGCTATCCACCAGCAAGTCGTCTTTGAGTAGCTTGAAATCAATCTTGCGTGCATCCAAATCCACACCTGCCACTTGCACACGCACAGGCGTACCCGCAGCGTAGCGAATGCCCGTGCGCTCACCGCGCAGCTCTTGCCGTGCTTCGTCGAATCGGTAGTATTCGCCGCCCAGTTCGGTGATGTGAATCAAGCCTTCGACAAACATTTGATCGAGCGTGACGAACAAACCAAAGCTAGTCACCGTGCTGACTACGCCCGTAAATTCTTCACCCAAAAATTCTTTCACGTATTTGCATTTCAGCCATTGCTCAACGTCGCGGCTAGCTTCGTCGGCTCGGCGCTCGCACGCCGAGCAGTGCAGCCCTGCGGCTTGCCACGCCTCTTGGTCTGCTAGTTGCTGCTTCGATAGCTTCTTGGAAGCCTTATCCGTTGTGCTTGGCGTGCCTTGCGGAGGCTTGCGCTTTGCCATCCATTGATTCAACTTGGTATGCGCCTGCGTGGGCGTTGGCAAATTGGGCAGCTTATAAGTCGTCTCGTTCAGCGTCGCTTTAATGACGCGGTGCACCAGCAAATCGGGGTAGCGACGAATAGGGCTAGTGAAATGCGTGTACGCCTCAAAAGCCAGTCCAAAGTGCCCCGAGTTGATTGGCGTGTAAATCGCCTGCTGCATCGATCTGAGCAGCATGGTGTGGATTTGCGCCGCGTCAGGACGCTCTTTGGTCGCGTTGGCAATCGCTTGAAACTCCGCAGGAATAGGCTCTGCACTCAAGGTCGCGATCACGCCAATGGCTTTTAAGTAGTTGCGCAGGATTTCTTTTTTCTCGGGCGTCGGGCCTTCGTGTACACGGAACAATCCTGGGTTTTTACTCTGCACAATAAAGTCTGCCGAGCAGACGTTGGCGGCCAACATGCACTCCTCGATCAAACGATGTGCGTCGTTACGTTTGCGCGGCACGATGCGTTCGATGCGTCCGTTTTCGTCGCAAATAATTTGCGTTTCTACCGTATCAAAATCCACTGCACCGCGCACGTTGCGTGCGGTCAAGAGCGCACGGTACACATCATGCAAATGCTCTAGATGCGGCACGAGTACTGGGTTTTGAGCGTTTCGCTTAGTCGCTTCCAAGCCTTTGGTGTTGGTCAAAATGGCGGCGACTTCGTTGTAGGTAAACCGCGCGTGGCTAAACATCACCGCAGGGTAGAACTGATACGCATGCAGCTCGCCCTCATTGGTAATGAGCATGTCGCAGACCATGCACAAGCGCTCGACCTCTGGGTTCAGCGAACACAAGCCGTTCGATAATTTTTCGGGCAACATCGGAATCACGCGGCGCGGAAAGTACACGCTGGTGGCTCGCTCGTACGCGTCGATGTCAATCGCCGCGCCCGTCTCGACGTAGTGACTCACATCAGCAATCGCGACCAGCAAACGCCAACCGTTGGTTTTTTTACCCTTGCCTATGACGGCGGGTTCGGCATACACCGCATCATCAAAATCGCGTGCATCTTCGCCGTCAATAGTCACCAGCGGCACGTCAGTTAAATCAACACGACCTTTTTTATCTTTCGGCAACACCTTATCTGGTAAGGCTTTGGCGGCTTTAAGGCACGCCTCACTAAACAAATGCGGCACATCAAACTTGCGTACGGCGATTTCAATTTCCATGCCTGGGTCATCTGC
>JANPAY010000040.1:0-1962 GCA_031430155.1 Comamonadaceae bacterium | reverse complement strand
GCAAACCAAAGAAGACGACAACGATCCGTATGAGTCCATGCAGTTCTCGGTACTGGTGGCTAACAGCGCTGGTATTTTTGGCCTGTACAGCTATCGCGAAGTGTTTGAGTTCAAAGAGTTTTGGGGCATCGGCTCAGGCCGCCCTTTTGCGCTGGGCGCGATGAACGCGGTCTATAACAAAGCTAAAACGGCAGCAGAGGTCGCCGAGGCGGGTGTACTGGCAGGTTGTGAGTTTGACAAAAACTCTGCGCCGCCCGTGCACGTCTACACAATTAAATTGAAAAAATCATCTAAATAAATTTAGGAGTAAGTACCATGAGTTCCATTGATATTCAAGTTCCAGATATTGGCGATTTCGACGAAGTCACCGTTATCGAATTGCTCGTCAAAGTTGGCGATACCGTCAAAGTTGAGCAATCGCTCATCACCGTGGAGTCCGACAAAGCATCGATGGAAATTCCCTCGTCCCACGCGGGTGTGGTGAAAGAGATTAAGGTCAAGCTGGGCGATAAAGTTAAGCAAGGTTCAGTTGTGATTGCCTTGGAAGCTATGGCTGGTATGGCTTCGGCGGCACCCTCTCCCGAACCCTCTCCCATCAAGGGCGAGGGGGCGACACCAACAGCCTCGGTTTCTACCCCCTCTCCCCTCGTGGGAGAGGGCAGGGGTGAGGGGGCGAGTGCATTAGCGCCTGCTTCTACTTATGCTGGCGCAGTCGATGCAGAATGCGATCTGCTCGTTTTGGGCGGCGGCCCTGGTGGTTACTCCGCTGCTTTCCGCGCTGCCGATTTAGGTCTCAAAGTGGTCGTGGTTGAGCGTTACGCCAGCCTTGGCGGTGTGTGCTTGAACGTGGGCTGTATCCCTTCCAAAGCCTTGCTGCACGTGGCTTCCGTCATGGACGAGGTGAAACATTTCGCCGCGCTAGGCGTTGATTTTGGCGAACCAACGGTTGATCGCAACAAGCTCTTAGGTCACAAAAACAAAGTCGTGGGCAAGCTCACGGGTGGATTGGGTGCGATGGCGAAAATGCGCAAAGTCACCATCATTCGCGGCTATGGCGCGTTTGTGGATAGCCACCATTTAAGCGTGGAGGAAACCACGGGTACGGCACAAGAAAAGACAGGCAAAACACAAGTCGTCAAATTCAAACAAGCCATCATCGCCACGGGCTCGCAAGCTGTGCGCTTGCCGTTTATGCCCGACGATCCGCGCGTGGTCGATTCCACAGGCGCACTCGCCATGGAACATGCACCTAAGCGCATGCTGATTTTGGGCGGCGGCATTATTGGTCTTGAGATGGGTACGGTTTACAGCACATTGGGCGCACGCCTTGATGTGGTGGAAATGATGGACGGCCTCATGCAAGGGGCAGACCGTGACTTAGTCAAAGTGTGGCAAAAAATGAATGCGCCGCGTTTTGACAACATCATGCTGAAGACCAAGACTGTTGGCGCGAAAGCCACGCCAGCAGGCATTGAAGTCACCTTCGCATCCGCTGAAGAGGGCGGTGTTGCACCACCTCCGCAAACCTATGATTTGGTTTTGCAAGCGGTGGGACGCACGCCAAACGGCAAGAAATGCGCGGCGGATAAAGCAGGCGTTGCCGTCACAGATCGCGGCTTCATCAACGTCGATATCCAAATGCGTACCAACGTGCCGCACATCTTCGCTATTGGCGATGTGGTCGGTCAGCCCATGCTGGCGCACAAAGCCGTGCACGAAGCGCATGTGGCTGCGGAAGTGGTAGCGGGCGTGCTCTTGGGCGACGAAAAACTAGCCAAAGCCGCGTTCAATGCACGCGTCATTCCAAGCGTGGCGTACACAGACCCCGAAATCGCATGGGTGGGCCTCACCGAAGAGCAAGCCAAAGCGCAAGGCCTCGCGGTCAAAAAAGGCATGTTCCCGTGGAACGCCTCAGGCCGCGCGATTGCTAACGGCCGAGACGAAGGCTTTACCAAACTGCTG
>JANPAY010000039.1:0-3788 GCA_031430155.1 Comamonadaceae bacterium | reverse complement strand
ATTTAGACGCAACCCAGATCGTGCCGCAAGTCACTTGGGGTAACTCACCTGAAATGGTTTTGGGTATCGATGGCTCAGTCCCTGATCCTGACAAAGAGCGTGACGACTCCAAACGCGCGGCCATCGAGCGGGCATTGGCTTATATGGGTCTACAGCCTGGCAAGGCCATGAACGACATTAGCATCGACAAAGTGTTCATTGGTAGCTGTACCAACAGCCGCATCGAAGACATGCGCGAAGCAGCCAGCATCGTTAAAAAACTCGGGCAAAAAGTAGCTAAAAATGTGCGCCTCGCACTCGTTGTACCTGGCTCGGGCTTAGTCAAAGCGCAGGCCGAACGTGAAGGTTTGCACGAAATTTTTAAAGCCGCAGGTTTTGAGTGGCGCGAGCCCGGCTGCTCCATGTGCTTAGCGATGAACGCTGACCGCCTAGAGCCGCAAGAGCGCTGCGCATCAACCAGCAACCGCAACTTTGAAGGCCGCCAAGGTGCAGGTGGACGCACGCATTTGGTCAGCCCCGCTATGGCTGCGGCAGCCGCCATTCACGGTCATTTTGTTGATGTGCGCAAATTCATTTAATGTTACAAAAGGAATCATCATGAAAAAATTAACATCGCTAGTGCTCCTCCTTTTGACCTTGACAGCATGTAACACAGTGCGCGGCGTTGGACAAGACGTTCAAAAAGCAGGTACCGCTATTGAGAATGCGGTAAAGAAATAATGCAAAAATTCAATCTGCTCAAAGGGCTTGTGGCGCCAATGGATCGCGAGAACGTTGATACCGATGCCATCATCCCTAAGCAGTTTTTAAAGTCTATTCGCAAAACGGGCTTTGGGCCACATTTGTTTGACGCCGATCGTTATCTCGATACCGGTTATCCAGGCATGGATTTGAATTCGCGCAAGCCCAACCCAGACTTTGTACTCAATCAGCCACGCTACCAAGGCGCATCCATTTTGCTAGCTCGCAAGAATTTTGGCTGCGGCTCAAGTCGTGAGCATGCCCCGTGGGCACTAGATCAGTACGGCTTTCGCGCCATCATTGCGCCTAGCTACGCGGACATCTTTTTTAACAACTGTTTTAAAAATGGTCTTCTGCCGATTGTTTTACCTGAGGCTGACATTTCCCGTTTGTTTGATGAGGTTCATGCCTTTGTAGGCTATCAACTCACGATTGATTTAGAACGCCAAATCATTTTGAAACCCGATGGCACTGAATTACCCTTTGAAGTGCAGGCTTTTCGCAAGTACTGCCTACTCGGTGGTCTCGACGACATTGGCCTGACCTTGCGTCATGCTGATAAAATTAAACTCTTTGAAGTCGAGCGCTTAGCCAAACAACCATGGTTGAGTAGTTAACTAAATGGTTCAAAATAGTACAATCGTACTATGCTAAAATGGTCGGCCTAGCAAGTTTTCACTTGTTACTAGCGCATTTATTATGAATATCTACCTTATCGATGCCCACCCGCTTATTCTGGAGGCTATGGCTATCCAGATTCGTCGTTTGGCGCCTATCGCAACGATTCATGAGGCAACAAATTTAGCGGAGTTCGCTGGCCAAAGCGCTACGCACGGAGCACCTGATTTAATCATTACCGAGTTAGCACTTCCCGATTCCTCTGGTCTTAGTAGCATTTCTCACCTCAAAGCACTTCACCCGCATTGCCCTTTGATTATTTTTACGCAGGGCTCAGCCGCTTTGCTAGAAGACGCGGCTATTCAAGCTGGCGCAGACATTTTTATCCAAAAAACTGCCCCCATTAGCGACATCAGTTCTGCACTGCGCGCCCTAGTTTCAGCAGATACGACAGTGATTACGCAATCGGGTGACCATACAAAAAAATTATCTCGCCGCCAAAAAGAATTGATGCTGATGCTCAACCAAGGCCTCAGCAACCGTGATATCGCCGGGCAAATGGATATCAGCGAGCACACGGTCAAGGTTCATTTGTGGCGTTTGTTCCGCAAAATGGGCGTCAACAGTCGCACGCAAGCGTTGGCATTTGGTCGCGCAAACGGGTTGGTTTAACCAACCGCTCTAGCACTCGATAAAATCGAGGGCTATGTCTTCAAAATCTCCCCTCTCTTTTCAGCAAATCATCCTCACACTTCAGTCCTACTGGGCTGACAAAGGATGTGCCATGCTCCAACCCATTGATATGGAAGTTGGCGCAGGCACCAGCCACACCGCCACCTTTCTACGCGCCCTAGGCCCTGAGCCTTGGAAGGCCGCCTACGTGCAGCCTAGCCGCCGCCCCAAAGATGGACGCTATGGCGAAAACCCCAATCGCTTGCAGCACTACTACCAATACCAAGTGGTTCTGAAGCCCGCGCCCGCCAACATTCTCGATCTGTATCTCGGTTCGCTAGAAGCCCTTGGGTTTGATCTCAAAAAGAACGATATCCGCTTTGTAGAAGACGACTGGGAAAACCCCACGCTAGGCGCTTGGGGTCTCGGCTGGGAGGTTTGGTTGAACGGCATGGAAGTCACGCAGTTCACCTACTTCCAACAAGTGGGCGGCATTGACTGCAAACCCATTACGGGCGAGATTACCTATGGTTTAGAGCGCCTTGCGATGTATTTGCAAGAGGTCGATAACGTCTACAAACTCAAGAGGACAGAAGGACTGACTTACGGCGACGTGTACCTGCAAAACGAGCAAGAGCAATCCGCTTACAACTTCGAGCACAGCGATGCAGACTTCTTATTCACTGCGTTTACTGCGCACGAGAAACAAGCCAAGCATTTGATGGAACAACAACTCGCACTGCCCGCGTATGAGCAAGTTTTGAAGTGCGGACACACTTTCAATTTATTAGACGCACGCGGCGCCATCAGCGTGACCGAACGCGCCGCCTACATTGGCCGCATCCGCAACATCTCCCGCGCCGTGGCGCAAAGCTACTACGACTCCAGAGCACGCCTCGGTTTTCCGATGGCCAGCCGCGAACACGCTGAGCAAGTGCTCGCACAAATCGCTAGCTCAAAGGCTGCTGGAGCAAAAAAATGAATGCTATGAATCAGACTTTATTAGTTGAACTCTTCGTTGAAGAACTCCCCCCCAAAGCTCTCAAAAAACTAGACGAATCGTTTTCGCAAACCCTACTCGCACAGCTACAAAACCTAGGCCTCACGAGCGCTACGAGCGAAGTCACTGCCTATGCCACACCGCGCCGCTTGGGCGCTCGCATCACTGATGTGGCTGCGAAAGCCGTAGACAAAGCCGTCCAACAAAAGCTAATGCCAGCAACTGTGGGTTTAGATGCGTCGGGTAATGCCACGCCAGCACTGGCTAAAAAGCTCCAATCACTTGGCGTCGCAGCAGATGCCATTGCTACTGCGGTATCAGGTCTTAAACGTATCACGGACGGCAAAGCTGAAAACTTGGTTTATGAGGCCACCGCCCCAGGAGCCACGCTGACTATAGGTTTGCAGCAAGCACTCACCGAGACGATTGCCAAACTCCCCATTCCAAAAGTCATGACATACCAATTAGCAGATGGTTGGACGGACGTGAAATTTGTGCGGCCCGTACACAGTTTGATTGCCCTGCACGGCGCGTCTGTTGTTTCAGTAGCAGCGCTTGGCATCATGGCTAGCAACACCACACAAGGTCACAGGTTTGAAGCAAAAGTGTCGCTCATCACCATCAAAGATGCGGACTCGTATGAAGCGCAAATGCGTGATGAAGGCGCTGTCATTGCCAGCTACGCCGCACGTCGGACAAGCATTGCCACGCAACTCGCCTCTGCTGCAAGCCTTGCTGGTATTGGCTTGCAGGCCAT
>JANPAY010000038.1:0-9231 GCA_031430155.1 Comamonadaceae bacterium | reverse complement strand
CGAACCACATCGCCAACAGCCCACACGTTTGGCAAATTGGTTTGGCAGCTGTCGTTGACAACGATGGCACCGCGTTCGTCCAATTGCAAGCCCACAGCTGCGGCATTTAAACCGTTGGTATTGGGCACGCGACCAATCGAGACGATCAGCTTGTCCACATCCAAGGTTTGCGCTTCGCCTTTGGCGTTGGCGTAGTTGACTGACACGCCTTTTTTGCTATTTTTAACTTCAGAAATCTTGACGCCAAACTCCAGCTTCAAGCCTTGCTTCGTAAACGCTTTAAGCGCTTCTTTGGCAATACCTTCGTCGGCAGCACCTAAGAACGACGGCATAGCTTCAAGAATAGTGACTTCTGCTCCTAGCCTGCGCCAGACCGAACCCATCTCAAGACCAATCACGCCAGAGCCAATGACACCGAGCTTTTTAGGCACAGCGCCGACGCGAAGTGCACCGTCATTCGAGAGCACATTCACTTCGTCAAACTCAGCACCAGGCAACACGCGAGCGTTTGAACCCGTGGCAATCACAACATGCTTAGCGGCAATCGCTTCATCCGCTTTGCCTTTCACAACAAGTTGATACAAGCCATCTGCATTGCCAGTAAAACTTGCCAAGCCGTGGAAGAACGTAATTTTGTTCTTTTTGAGCAAATACAAAATACCGTCGTTGTTTTGCTTCACCACGCCGTCTTTGCGAGCGAGCATTTGCGCGACATCCATCTTCACACCAGTGGCTTGAATACCGTGCTCGGCAAAATGGTGATTCGCGTGATCGAAATGCTCTGAGCTTTGCAGCAAAGCCTTAGAAGGAATGCAGCCCACGTTCGTACAAGTGCCGCCCAGCGCAGGCGCGCCAGCCGAGTTTTGCGCCGCGTCAACGCAAGCCACGCTAAAGCCGAGTTGCGCAGCACGAATAGCCGCTACGTAGCCACCTGGGCCGCCGCCGATGACGATGACATCAAAAGATTTAGACATGTCTTTAGTCCTTAGATATCAAACAGCAGACGAGCTGGATCTTCCAGCGCTTCTTTCATGGCGACCAAGCCCAGCACGGCTTCGCGGCCGTCGATGATGCGGTGGTCGTAGCTCATGGCGAAGTAGTTCATCGGGCGCACCACCACTTGCCCGTTCTCAACCATCGCGCGATCTTTGGTGGCGTGAACGCCCAAAATTGCCGACTGTGGTGGGTTAATGATGGGGGTGGACATCATGGAGCCAAACGTGCCGCCGTTAGAGATAGAGAACGTGCCGCCTGTCATCTCTTCCATGCTGAGCTTGCCATCGCGTGCTTTGACGCCGTACTCGGCAATCTTTTTCTCGATGTCGGCAAAGCTCATTTGATCGGCGTTACGCAGAATTGGAACGACCAATCCACGTGGGCTGCCAACCGCAATACCGATGTCGAAGTAGCCGTGGTACACGATGTCGTTACCGTCAACTGACGCATTGAGCACAGGGAATTTTTTGAGTGCATGGACAGCGGCTTTGACGAAGAAGCTCATAAAGCCCAGCTTCACGCCGTGCTCTTTTTCAAAACGCTCTTGCATACGTTTACGCATTTCCATGACTGGCGCCATGTTGATTTCGTTAAACGTGGTGAGGATGGCGTTGGTCGATTGCGATTGCAACAAACGCTCGGCCACACGTGCACGCAGACGTGACATCGGCACGCGCTGCTCTGGGCGTTCACCGAGGTCTGGCGTCACTGTGGCAACTTGAGGCAACGATTTTGTTGGTACACCTGTAGAAATGGATGCTGCGCTTGCCACGGCTGGCTTGGGCTGCAGCGACGACGAGGCCCCTACGGTAGCCGCTGCCAGCACATCGCCTTTGGTCACGCGGCCATCTTTGCCAGAACCTGCGACCGACCCAGCAGCCATACCGTTGTCTGCCATGAGTTTGGCGGCTGCGGGCATGGCTACACCTGCCATGCTCTGCGAGCTAGACGCTACTTGGCTTGCAGCCGGGGCCTGTGACGCACCTGCGGTTGCGGGCTGGGAAGCCACAGCCACACCACCTTTGCCTTCGGTGTCAATCTTCGCAATCACTTGATCGCTGACGACGAGTGCGCCATCTTGCACCACCAACTCAGACAAAACGCCTGATGCGGGTGCGGGGACCTCAAGTACGACTTTGTCGGTTTCGATTTCGATCAAGATTTCGTCAGCGGTAACAGTGTCGCCAACCTTCTTTTTCCAAGTCAGCATGGTGGCTTCTGCCACGGATTCCGATAACTGGGGGACTTTAATTTCTACGGTTGCCATGATGTTTATTCCTTAAATTTCTAATCAATTATTTTGCAAGAACGAAGCCTTTGAGCTTGGCAAATGCGCCTTCGACCAGCGTCTTTTGCTGCTCTTGATGCAAATGCGCATAGCCTGCGGCTGGCGATGCACTGGCTGCGCGTCCTGAGTAACCCAGTTTTTGCCCTTCAGCCATATTTTCAAAAATCTGATGCTGCACAAAGAACCATGCGCCTTGGTTTTGTGGCTCGTCTTGGCACCACACGACATCGGCCAAGTTAGGGTACTTTTTAAGTTCAGTCGCAAACGCTTTGTGCGGGAAAGGATAAAGTTGCTCAACGCGAATGATGGCGGTGTCGTCATTACCGCGCTCTTCGCGTTTTTTGACTAAGTCGTAATACACCTTGCCCGAACAAGCGACCAATCGCTTCACTTTCTTGGCATCAATGTCCTTTTGCTCAGGAATCACCGTTTGGAAAGTGCCCTTGGTGAACTCGGCTAGCGGCGACGCCGCATCTTTGTTACGCAGCAGCGACTTGGGTGTCATGATGATCAGAGGCTTGCGCAAATTGCGAATCATCTGACGGCGCAGCACGTGGAAGATTTGGCTTGCCGTTGTCGGTTGCACGATCTGCATATTGGTGTCTGCGGCCAATTGCATAAAGCGCTCTAAACGAGCCGAGCTGTGCTCGGGGCCTTGGCCTTCATAGCCGTGTGGCAGCATGAGCGTAATGCCGTTTACACGGCCCCACTTCACTTCGCCCGATGCAATGAACTGGTCGATCACCACTTGCGCACCATTGGCAAAGTCGCCAAATTGCGCTTCCCATATCACGAGTGTGTTGGGATCATTCGAAGCGTAACCATACTCAAAACCGAGGACAGCTTCTTCAGATAAGAGCGAGTCAATCACCACAAATGGCGCTTGGCCATCTGCCGCGTTTTGTAGAGGAATGTAGGTGCCCGAGTCCCATTTCTCACGGCTTTGGTCGTGAATCACGGAATGGCGGTGCGTAAACGTACCACGTCCGCAGTCCTCCCCAGACAAGCGCACGGGGTAACCGCTAGCAACCAGTGTTGCAAACGCCATGTGCTCGCCCATGCCCCAATCGATGTCGCGCTCGCCACGTCCCATAGCAGCACGGTTGTCATACACCGTCTTCACCAATTGGTGCGGTGTGACGCCTGCTGGAATGGTGGTGATACGTTCGGCAATGCGTTTCCACTCAGACATTGGAATCGCCGTATTACAAGTGTCCGTCCACTTGTTGCCGAGGAAGGGAGCCCAATCCACCGCGAACTTGCTTTTGAAGTTGGTGATTGTGATGTCTTCGGTATGTTTGCCAGCGTCCAGTGCTGCGCGGTAGGCGCGCGCCATATCGTCACCCAACGTATCGCCAAGTCCTTGCGTGGCGAGTTTGTCCGCGTAGAGCTTGCGCGTACCAGGGTGTGTGGCAATTTTTTTGTACATCAGCGGCTGCGTTAGCGCTGGCGTATCTTGTTCGTTGTGACCGAGTTTGCGGAAGCAAATGATGTCAACGACCACGTCTTTATTAAACTTTTGGCGGTACTCCAAAGCCCACTGTGTCGAGAGCACCACGGCTTCTGGATCATCACCATTCACATGCAAGACAGGTGCTTCCACCATCTTGACCACATCCGTGCAATACAGCGTCGAGCGCGTATCACGTGGATCTGATGTTGTAAATCCAATTTGGTTATTGATGACGATGTGCACCGTACCGCCCGTGTAGTAACCACGGGTTTGCGCAAGTGCCAAGGTCTCCATCACCACGCCTTGGCCTGCAAAGGCCGCATCGCCGTGCACCAGCACAGCCAGCACCTGTTTGCCGTCAGGGTCAGCACGTCTGTCCATACGGGCACGAACTGAGCCCTCCACCACGGGGTTGACGATTTCTAAATGCGAAGGATTGAAGGCGAGTGTCAGGTGAACAGGGCCACCATCGGTCGTCACGTCACTAGAAAAACCTTGGTGATACTTGACGTCGCCAGATGGCAAATCTTCAGGAGCGGTGTGATCAAACTCGGCAAACAAATCTTTGGGCGATTTACCCAAGGTGTTCACTAGCACGTTCAAACGACCACGGTGCGCCATACCGATCACGAGTTCTTGAACGCCTGCTTTACCTGCGCTTTGCACGAGTTCATCCATTGACGTAATGAAACTCTCACCACCCTCTAGAGAGAAGCGCTTTTGACCAACGTATTTGGTGTGCAAGTAGCGCTCAAGGCCTTCAGCAGCCGTGAGGGTTTGCAAAATGTTTTTCTTTTGCGCGGTATTCAGCACGGGCTTGCCACGTGTGGACTCCAGTTTTTCTTGCCACCAACGCTTTTCATCTTGGTTGGTTGAGTACATAAACTCCATACCAATCGTGCCGCAATAGGTCTCGCGCAGGGCATTGAGCAAATCGCGCAAGCTCATCGTCGCCTTGCCGAAATAGGTGTTACTGGTATCAAACACCGCTTCTTGGTCGGAATCAGAAAAACCGTAGAAAGCAGGGTCTAGGTCAGGGATATGGTCGCGTTCAGTGCGTTTCAAGGGGTCTAAATCAGCCCAGCGCGCGCCTACATTGCGGTAGGCCGCAATCAATTGCTGCGCTGCTGTGCGCTTTTTGCCCATGGATGCGTCACCACTGGCGATCACCGTACGCGTCACGCCCTGCTTGGCTCGCTCGGCAAACGCATTGATGACGGGCATGTGGGGCACGTCTTTAGCCGCAGAGCCATCGCTAGCGGGAACGTACTGGAGGGCATCGAAATAAGCGCGCCAAGTGTCGTCAACCGACCCAGGATTTGCTAGATAGTTTTCGTACATCTCCTCGACATAGGGCGCATTGCCGCCGAAAAGATACGTGTTGCCGCTGTAAGCGGTATAGACGGAGTTAGATACCGACATGATTGACTGACCTCTCTCCCCCTTTAGGGGACATTAGCTGGTTAATAAACCTTCCGCGACACGGCTAAACCGATTAGCGGATTGACACTTGCGTAACACAGAAGGAACGAAATTGATAAATTGGATTATGCCAGCAGTAAGCCTAGTCATAGCTTTCTATGGCATATTTAAAGAAAAATAATTCAACTTAGACGAGAAATTACATGTCATTTCAAACACGATACAAAGCAAAAAAAATGTCTGCCGCAGAAGCGGTTAATCTTGTTCAAAGTGGCGACACCATTGTGGTGGGTACAGCAGCTGGCGAGCCGCCCAGCCTACTTGCTGCGCTATCAGAGCGCAGGCGCGAACTGAGAGACGTACGTGTGTCGCAAATTTTGGCGCTCAAAAAATATGGCTACTTTGATCCAGAGACCGTGCAGCACGTTCGTCATGCCGCTTACTTTTTGGGCGGTGCTTCGCGGGCCGGCGCGCAAGAAGGTTGGAGCGACTTCGTGCCTTGCAGCTTCTCCGATATTCCCTCCATGATACGTCGCCATCAAACGCCTGCTGAAGTCGTTTTTTGCATGGCGTCCCCCATGGACGACAAAGGCTACATGAGCCTTGGCCTCTCGCCGGATTACTGCATGGCGGGGGCTAGCGTGGCGCGTGCTATTGTGCTGGAAGTCAATCCTCACGTGCCTTCTACGTATGGCGACTGCAAAATTCATATTTCGCAAGTCGCAGGGCTGACTGAAAGCAGTGACCCCATTATTGAAGTCGGCGCACCCAAAATTGGTTCCATACAAGAAGCCATTGGCAAGTACGTGGCGGACCTCATTCCTGATGGTGCCACGCTGCAAATTGGCTACGGCGGCATTCCGGATGCTGTTGTACGACAGCTCACCAGCAAAGTGGACTTAGGTATCCATACCGAAATGCTGGGCGACGGTATTTTGAGTTTGATTGAAGCGGGCGTTGTAAACAACACACGCAAAAACATCAACAAAGGCAAGGTACTTGCCACCTTTGCGCTGGGTTCCAAAAAACTCTACGACTTCATGCATCAAAATCCCATGATTGAAATGCACCCAGCCGATATCACCAACGATCCGTACGTTGCAGGACAAAACGACAACCTGCACGCCATCAACGCGACGCTGCAAGTAGATTTGTTTGGACAATGCGGCTCAGAGAGCCTCGGCTATTTGCCGTTTTCTGGCACGGGCGGACAAGCTGATTTTGTGCGTGCGGCAAACAGGTCAAATGGCGGCAAAGCCTTTATCGTGGTGCCTTCCACGGCCAAGGGTGACACCATTTCGCGCATCGTGCCCGTGCTCTCGCCTGGCACTTTTGTGAGTACGACCAAAAACGACGTTAATTATGTGGTGACCGAATTTGGCGTCGCACAACTACGCGGCAAAAGCGCTAAGCAACGAGCCGAAGCATTGATTGCGATTGCTCATCCCAACTTCAGAGCCGAGTTGCGGGCTGAGGCTGCTCGGATGAAGTTGCTGTGATCGCGCCTGCTGCAGGCCATATCCAGCGTGGCTTGTAGGCCTATTTCAGAAGCGCAAGAACATCTCTGAACACGTCGTGATCGCTGGTGCGCAGCCACTCAAACGCGACCATTTCGGTCGTCACGAGCTCTGCACCTGCGCCAGCCAATCTGTCAAACGCCGCATCGCGATTGCGCTCGGTACGTGAGCTGCAGGCATCCGTTACGACCCACACATCAAACTCTTGCTCGAGCAAATCTAGGCTAGTCTGTAGCAAACAAACATGTGCCTCGCAACCTGCGACCACGATGGCATTGCGCTCGGACGTTTGCGGTACCGCTTTTTGCAAATGCTTAGGCAGACTGCGTGCATTGCCGCCTGTAGGCTTTGCTTGGGGGCGCAAGCCTTCGACTAACCTATCCTCAACAGCACTAAAGAACGTCTTGGTCAGCGTCCGTCCATAAAGGCTGCGCAGCCCATCCACCGTGCCTCCTAGTCCATCAGGGTTATGTTCCGTGCCAAACACAGGCAGCTGCAAAAGTTTTGCAATTTTTGCGAGTCGTGCCGCGTTGGCAAGCACCTCGTCTGCCTCAAAAATATGAGGCATGAGTTTGGTTTGATAGTCAATAAGGACTAATTGTGTTTCTTCTATATCGATGAGCATGTAGCGATTATCCACCTGCCCATACGTCGAGCACATAACGGTTCGACGCGCTCATGCCGTCTATCCACTCCAAGCCAGCTTTTTGATTGAGACCTGTTTTACCGCGGTAAATATCAACTAAAGCGCTTTTGACTTCTGGTTCCATCTTGCTGCCATCACCGCACACATAGAAGACTGCGCCCTGCTCTATCAATTGCCAAACACGGTCTTTGTGCACGGCAAGCAAATCTTGCACATAGGTTTTTTTCTCACTGGCTCTAGAGAAGGCCGTGTGCAACTCGACTACTCCCTCTGACGAGAAAGCGGCCAATTCAGCTTCATACAAATAATCTTGCTCAGGGTGACGGCAACCAAAGAACAGCATTGCTGGCGCTAGTGATGTGCCCTGCGCTATCTGCATACTGCGCTCTTGCAAGAAGCCACGAAACGGCGCCAAGCCTGTGCCGGGACCCACCATGATGACAGGTGTGGATGCGTCGTTTGGCAAACGGAATCCATCCTTCGTATCGCGAACACTAGCAAAAATGGTATCGCCCGCTTGGGCATGGGCTAAATAGTTAGAGCACACACCGTTGAATGTCCCGGTGCCAGATGCCGCTGGTGCTTGGACAACTGCAACGGTCACACTGCACTTTGTAGTGCCTAATGCCAGAGGCGAGGACGAGATCGAGTAATAACGAGGCGTCAATAACGACATCTTCTCTATAAAGACATGGAAAGGCAACTCACAAGCCGGGTTCTCTTGTAACAGATCAAACACTGACTTGCGCTCGGCCATTACTTCTGTCCGATAACGTGCCTGCGAGGCTTCATCGTCACTTGATAAACCCAAGAGTTTGGGTTTAGTCATCGGGCAACGCGTGTGCTCGGCCATGATTTGAATTTGCTTGCGTGTGGCCACCAATTGGAGCTCTAGGTAGTCAGTCAATAATCTACCCACACTGATCGGCGCGTCCACCGGTAATTGAGCCCTACGACCGTCTGCTACTTGCAACCGAATTTGATCGGTCGCTAAAAATCCAAATCGTCTTGCGACTGAAGCAGCCAATGCGGGATCGTTTTTGGGCATGACGCTTAAATGATCGCCCGCCCTATAAGTCATGTGACTCGGTAATTCCACCTCAATATGTTTGGTTGACCGATCGGAAGTGTGACTACCAGCCTTGTTTTGCAGCTCACGGATAGCCAAAATTTTCATGGGTACGGCATCACCCATGGTGCTGTTCGCCAGCGTGTCTGATGGCGCCACAGGCTCAATATGGTAGAGCGGAGCATCAGCACCACCGAGTCCAAAATCAGTGTCCAAATTGAATAGCGTCACCGCCAGAGTGCGAAGCGAGGTAAACCACGTTTCAAATTCGCCATCAATATCGCCCCGTGCATCACCCTCACCGCGCACATACACATTGGTTGCCCCGAGCGCAGTTAAGCGCTGGTCAATCAAACGCGGTATGTGTTGGTATGTCGCAGGCCAATCGGTATTGCCACAACCAAATACTGCATAGCGAACCTTAGCTAACGAATCTTTAGCTAAATCACCATCTAGCCATTTCACAAACTGCGTGGCATTGTCAGGCGGTGCGCCGTTATAAGAGGCGCAGAAGATGATAACCGCGCCGTCCGTTGGCAGCTTGCCCGCATACTCATCGAGTGGCGCAAGCGTTGTCTCGAAACCGTTGACCTGCGCTAAATCAGCCACACGAGTTGCCATCTCTTCAGCTGTACCCAGATTCGAGCCGTACAGCACCAAGAGTGGCGTATTGTGGCCAGGACGAGCACGTACTGTAGATGCCAAACCAGCAGAAGCTGCTTCCGGAGTACCGCGACTACCAGCACCTGAGCGCTCGCTATCAACACGTACGCGCACTTTCATCTTAAAGCCTTCAGGCTTAACCGTAAGCGCTTCTTTGAGCTGCAATTCGTATTTGGA
>JANPAY010000037.1:0-2140 GCA_031430155.1 Comamonadaceae bacterium | reverse complement strand
CTGAAAAACCGATTCGATTTATCGTCTCGTTCACGGCTGGTGGCACAACTGACATCTTGGCACGTGAGGTTGCCGCGCAATTGACGACCAAGTGGAATGCCACCGTGGTGGTCGAAAACAAGTCGGGTGCGGCGGGCAATTTGGGTACGGAGTATGTAGGACGCTCTGCACCCGATGGCTACACAATTTTGGTGAATTCTTTTGGTCCGATTGCGATTAACCCAACGCTATTTCCCAAGCTGGCCGTCAATCCGCAAAAAGAGCTTCAACCCATCGCTTTAATTGCCGAAGTGCCGACTGTGCTGGTCGTGCCCACCGCTGCGGGTGCGCCTGTCATAAATTCAATTGCCGATCTCACCAAGTTCGCCAAAGCCAACCCCGACAAGGTTAGCTATGGGTCAACAGGCATTGGTACAGCCGCGCACATGACGGGCTATTTGTACAGCGCACGCACGGGTATGAACGCGCTGCACATCCCCTACAAAGGCGCGGAGGCTACGCGGGACTTGGTCGCGGGGCGCTTGCAGTACATGTTTGCGACTGTGCCATCCGTGACCCAGCTTATTAAAGGCGGGCAGCTCAAACCGCTGGCGATTTCTACCAAAATCCGTTCGCGTAGCTTACCCGATGTACCCACACTCAAAGAACTCGGCGTCGATATGGCGACTGGGTCATGGTTTGGATTTTTTGCGCCCAAGGGCACGCCGATGGCAATTGTGCAAAAGCTGAACAAAGCCGTAAATGAGATTTTGCAAAGCCCCGAAGTGAATGCGCGCCTGGTTGCACAAGGCGCAGAACCCATTCCCATGAACGTAGATGAGTTCTCAAAATTCGTCCGCACGGAGTATGAGACTTGGGCTCCCATCGTTAAAGCATCGGGAGCAAAACCAGAGTGAGCACTCGGCCAACGCTGCTCCAAAATTACGGTGAGTACGTTGCCAGCAGCATGGATGCTGCGTTGCCACAAAGCGTGCAGCATCACACCAAACGCGCCTTGCTAGATTGGACGGGCGCACTGATTGCAGGCAGCGATTTGCCTACTGCCGATTTATTGCGTAAGGCCTATGCGGATGAATTAGTGAGCGGATCGGAGCAGGGCGCGCCTTGCAGCATCGCAGGCACAGCATCTAAAGCGAAGCTGCGAGCGGCGGCATTTCTAAACGGCACACTCTCGCATCTGGCCGAATACGACGACATCTACCGCGACGGCGCGTATCACCCTGCCAGCCCAACGATTTCGCCAGCGTTCGCATTGGCCCAAGCGCGCGGGCTTGGCCGCGATGCGCTGCTGAGTGCCATCGTTGTTGGCTACGAAGTTTCTACCCGTATTGCTAGAGCCGTGCAGCCCAGCCACTATCGATACTTTCACACCACGGGAACGGCGGGCGTTTTTGGCGCGGCTGCAGCTTGTGCGGCACTGCTGCAAGTCAATAGCGATAAGGCTTCCCATGCCATGGCGACCGCTGGCACGTTTGCCAGCGGCTTACAGCAAGCTTTTCGCTCGGACGCCATGACCAAGCCCATGCACGGTGGGCATGCGGCTGAGGTGGGGCTCTCGGCTGCTCTCGCCGCCGCTGCAGGCATGACGGGCACGCCCGATTTGCTGGAGGGTGACGCTGGCTTTGGCGCGGCTATGAGCGAGGGCGCAGACTGGAGTAAGGCGTTGGATGGTCTTGGGACGGACTTCAATATCACGCGCATGACGTTTAAAAATCATGGTTGCTGCGGCCACACCTTTCCTGCCATTGATGCTGCCGCTGCGCTGCAAACCTTGCATGGCATAGCACCAGAGTCCATTAAAGCCATACGCATCGGCGCGTACAAGGCGAGCGTAGAGGTCTGCGCGTATCGCCATCCCAAAAGCAGCTTCGAGGCCAAGTTCAGCCTTAGCTACACCGTCGCCGCGCGTTTGGTTTTAGGCCGCGTGCGCGAACAAGCGTTCATGCCAGCGGCGCTATCCAATCCCGCGATTGCTACGCTAGAGGACAAAATTAGTGTGCATGAGGAGGTAAGTTGCACGCAAACTTTTCCCAAGCAGCGCAGTTGCCATATCGAAATTGAAATGAAGAACGGTGAGATTTTCAAACGTCATCAAGCCACGCGTCACGGCGACCCCGACGATCCGTTGACCGATGAAGAG
>JANPAY010000036.1:0-3811 GCA_031430155.1 Comamonadaceae bacterium | reverse complement strand
GATGTGTTTGAAGTGACGCCTGCGCTGTTGAAAGAATCAGCCTACGGCCTTGGAAGCACGACATGGGAAGTCGTCTCTAAAGTCGTCTTGCCGTATACCAAAACAGGTGTGATGGGCGGCGTGATGCTGGGGCTTGGGCGCGCCCTGGGCGAGACGATGGCAGTGACGTTTGTGATTGGCAATATGAATCAGCTGCAAAGTTTGAGCGTATTTGAAGCGGCGAACTCGATTACGTCGGCACTTGCCAATGAGTTTGCTGAAGCAGGCGAGGGACTCCACCAAGCCTCGCTGATCTATTTGGGTTTGGTGCTGTTTGCTATTACGACAATGGTGCTCGCTATCTCTAAGTTATTGCTCGCTCAACTGAAGAAAAGCGAGGGAAAATCATCATGACCAAGTACCAAAAACGGCAGTGGGTGAATCGTGTCGCGCTTGGGCTGTCCTTATCAGCGATGGCATTTGGACTCTTTTTTCTGGGTTGGATTTTGTGGGAAATCGTGCGCCAAGGCGTCGCAGGTTTATCGCTTGCCACCTTTACAGAAATGACCCCTGCGCCGAACGACGAGGGTGGACTCGCCAATGCCATTTATGGATCGGGACTGATGGTGCTCTTGGCAACTTTGGTAGGCACACCGATAGGCATCTTTGCTGGCATCTATCTGGCCGAGTTTGGAGAGAAGACATGGCTTGGTTCCGTGACGCGTTTTGTCAACGACATCTTGCTATCCGCACCGTCCATCGTGATTGGTCTATTCATTTACACCTTGGTGGTGGCACGCTTTAAAAGCTTCTCGGCCATTGCAGGGGTTTTAGCTTTAGCCTTGATCGTGATTCCCGTGGTCATTCGTACCACCGAAAACATGCTACGCCTTGTGCCGAATGCCTTGCGCGAAGCAGCTTATGCACTGGGCACTCCGCAGTGGAAGGTCATTCTTAGCATCACGCTAAGGGCATCGCGCGCTGGCGTGGTCACAGGGATTTTGCTCGCGATTGCCCGTATTGCGGGTGAGACAGCTCCACTGCTCTTTACGGCGCTCTCTAATCAGTTTTGGAGCAACGACATCACGCAGCCGATGGCAAGTCTTCCTGTGACGATATTTAAATTTGCCATGAGCCCCTATGAGAACTGGCAAAAGCTGGCATGGGCGGGCGTGTTCATCATCACGATGTTTGTGCTGGCCTTGAATGTTCTGGCACGCTGGATCACTCGCGTCAAATAATGGATAAAAAAATGGATACTAAAAAAATCATCGCCCCTATTGATTCAAAAATATCAGTGCGTGACCTGAACTTTTATTACGGCAAGTTTCATGCGCTCAAAGATATCAATTTAGAGATTGAAAAAAACAAAGTCACCGCTTTTATTGGTCCCTCAGGTTGTGGCAAGTCCACCTTGCTCAGAACCTTTAACCGCATGTTTGAGCTGTACCCCGAACAGCGCGCGACAGGCGAAGTCTTGTTAGATGGTAAAAACCTTCTGGAGACCACGCAGGACGTAGCTTTGCTAAGAGCCAAAGTCGGTATGGTGTTCCAAAAACCCACACCGTTTCCGATGTCGATCTACGACAATATTGCGTTTGGCATCAAGCTATTTGAAAATTTGAATAGCAGCGATATGGACGACCGTGTGGAGTCAGCGCTGCGCCAAGCGGCGCTGTGGGGCGAGGTGAAGGACAAGCTGACCCAGAGTGGCTCTGGGTTATCGGGTGGTCAGCAGCAGCGCCTCTGTATTGCGCGCGGTATTGCGATTAAGCCCGAAGTGCTACTGCTCGACGAACCTTGCTCGGCGCTTGATCCGATATCGACAGCCAAAATTGAAGAGCTCATCACGGAGCTCAAGCAAAACTACACCGTGGTTATCGTCACGCACAACATGCAACAAGCCGCGCGTTGCTCGGACTACACGGCATACATGTACCTTGGCGATTTGGTGGAATTTGGCACGACAGAAGACGTGTTTTTCAAACCTAAACGCAAAGAAACAGAAGATTACATCACTGGCAGATTTGGTTAATTTTGCTAAGGAGCATTAAACATGGATAAACATATTTCAACCCAATTTGATAGCGAGTTGCGTGGTGTTTCTAGCCGTGTGCTGGAAATGGGTGGCTTGGTTGAGGCGCAGATTCGCCTTGCCATTGAAGCTTTGGCTTTGATGAATGCAGACGTGGCTTTCAAGGTGATTGAAGCCGAAGAGGCGGTCAATCAATTTGAGGTGGACATTGACCGCGAGTTATCGAGCATCATTGCGCGGCGGCAGCCTACTGCGCGTGACTTGCGCTTACTCATGGCGATCTCACGTACCACCGCCAACTTAGAACGCGTGGGTGACGAAGCTGAGCGCATGGCGCGCATGGTTCAGTCGATTTGCAAAGCCAGTCCAACGCTTAGATTGCCTTCAGGTGATTTGCGAATTGCATCTGATTTAGCAGCGAAGCAATTGCGCAAAGCATTGAATGCATTTGCAAGACTAGATGCCGCCGATTGCGTGGCGATTTTGCGCGAGGATGATTTGATTGACCAAGAGTTCAATGGCTTCGTGCGCCGCTTAATTACCTACATGATGGAAGATCCGCGCACCATAAGCGCTAGTCTCGATTTGCTGTTTATCGCCAAAGCGATCGAGCGTATTGGCGATCACGCTAAAAACATTGCCGAGTGCGTGATCTACATCGTCAAAGGTGCGGATGTGCGTCACTCCAGCATGGAAGACATTGAAACCGCTGTCAAATAAAGGTATATGAAAAAACCGTACATCCTGATTGTGGAAGACGAGGCCGCGATTGCTGAGTTGATTGCCATTAATCTGCGCCACTCGGGCTTTGAGTGCGAGGTGGCCGTTGATAGTGCCGAAGCGCAAAGTAGGGTGTTTGACCGTTTGCCAGATTTGGTACTGCTGGATTGGATGCTGCCAACAATGAGCGGCTTCTCGCTAGCGAAACAGTGGCGTAGCCAAGCTGAGACTAAGCTGCTTCCTATCATTATGTTGACGGCTAGAGCCGAAGAAGTAGACAAGGTGGCAAGTTTAGATGCGGGTGTGGATGATTACATCACGAAGCCGTTTTCAACAAAAGAATTGCTCGCTCGTGTGAGAGCGTTACTGCGTCGCCGTGTCCCTGATGTCGTTGTGGCCGGCTCTGTGATGACCGTGGGCTTGATTAGCCTTGATAGCACCGCGCACCGCGTGGCGGCAGAGGGTAAGGACGTGAAACTCGCACCCACTGAGTTCAAGCTGCTCACGGCGCTTTTGCAGCAATGCGATAAAGTGCTCAAGCGTGAAACTTTGCAAAACATGGTGTGGGGTCATTACAGCGACATTGACGAGCGCACAGTTGATGTGCACATTAAACGTTTGCGAGAAGCGCTAAGTGCCGTATCGACTAACGCAGCGGCCCAGGTGGAGACCGTACGGGGTATGGGCTACAGGCTATCTAAGTCTTTGCTGCGATGAACTATTCGGTTGTGCTTGGCGGCTTGTTAGTGGCTGTACTGATCACCATTTTTTGGGTACGGCGGCGCGAGCAAAGACTAAGCACTCAATTTCAACGACAGCTCAAAGCTGAGCGACAACGCAGCGCCGTGCACGAGCAGCGGTTGCAAGCTTTTTTGTCTGCATTGCAAGCTTCGCCCAATGGCGTGGTGATTTTGGATATCGAGCGCCGCATCGAGTGGTGTAACCAAACAGCGGCGCGTTTGCTGGGATTGGATGCTACGCGGGATGTTGCACAGCACATCGCACATCTTGTACGCACGCCGCAATTTCTAGAGTACTTGTTGCAAGAGCATTTTGAACAAGAACTTCGGTTTGATA